>JACRIP010000325.1 GCA_016220045.1 Planctomycetota bacterium | reverse complement strand
GGCGGCGCGGGCGGCGGGATCTCGTGGCGCGCCGCGACCGCCTCCCAGAAGTCGCACACCGGGCGCGCACCTGGCGGGACCGGCGCTGCGTTCGGCAGGCGGGCCGGCGGGGGGGCGGGCACGGCGGCGGTCATGCGGGGACTCGCAGGGGGAACGGGGAGGCGCGTGTGCAGTGCAAGCCGCTCTAGCCTACTCGGCGCGTGTGGGCGAGGTCAAGGGCCGCGAAGCGGGAGGGTCATGTCCGTAGTTGTCGGCCTCGTCGCACCCGCCTGGGCGGGCGTAGAATGACGGAACACGAAGGGCCACGAATACGGGAAGCACGAAGGGCCACCAAGGGGGGCCGGGACGGGCCGCGCGGATCGCTGCCGGATCGCGGCTCTGCATTCCCAGCCCGCGCGGCACGTCCCGGCCCCTTTCGTGGCCCTTCGTGGTCCCCGCTTCGTGGCCCTTCGTGTTCCCGTCTTTTCGCGAGCCACTGGGGCCGCGACCGGGCCTGCAACTACGGACACGCACCCCACATCGCCTGTTGACTTGCCGTCGCGCCTCAGCTAGATTGGGCGGGCCTTTCGCGGATTCTCCCCCCACCACCTCGCGAGGCGCCCTTGCCCGAACTACGTCCCGAGCCCGACGAGGTCAAGGCCTGGCTGCGTCAGGCCGACGACCTGGCCCGGCAACGCAACTGGGAGGGTTGCGTCGAGGCCTACGGTCGCGTGCTCGGCGTGGTTCCCCGCCACCCCGCCGCGCTGCAGAACCGCGGCGTCGCGCTGGCCAAGCTGACCCGCTGGGACGAGGCGATCGCCGCTTTCCGCCTGGTCCTGGAAATCGATCCGGCCAACGCCCCCGCCGCACGCGCCCTCGAAAAGGCCATCGCCTCCCTCGCGCGTAAGGGAATCGCCGTAGTCGATCGCCTGCCCACGCTTTCGCAAACGGGAATGCCGTCGGGCACCGGCTCCATGCCGGGCACGACGAGCGCTCCCGGCGCCGGCTCGACCACGGCCACCGGCCGTTCCGTGACCCTCCCGGGCGCGCGCACCGCGACCACGCTTTCCACGCCGCTCCTGGGCAAGAGCGTGAAGCCCCCGCCCGCGGCGGGCCCCGCCGGCGCGACGCCGCCGCCCCCCGGTTCACCCGCCACGGCCGCCGCTCCGCCCCCGGACCAGGACTGCGACACCTCGGCGCCGACCCAGGCCAGCGTGACGCAGGGCACGCGCTCCTCGGGCGGCGTGCGCGCCCCCGCGGGCGCGGTCGGCATCTGGACCCCCGGCGCCGTGGTCCTCGGCAAGTACGAAGTCCTGCGCGAGCTCGGCCAGGGCGGCATGGGAGTCGTTTATCAGGTCTATCACCGAGAGTGGAAGATGGACCTGGTGGTCAAGTGCCCGCTGCCCGATCCGCGCCTGGACCGCGAGTCCGCGACGCTGCGCGAGAGCCGCTACACGCGCGAGGCCGAAGCCTGGGTCGCCCTCGGCAAGCACCCGAACGTCGTGACCGCCCTCTACGTGCTCAAGATCGACAGCCATCCGCGGCTCTTCATCGAGTACATCGACGGCGGCAACCTGCGGCGCTGGGTCAAGCTGAAGCGGACGCGCGACCTGCCCGTGCTCCTCGACCTGGCCATCCAGATGACCCGCGGCATGGCGCACGCCCATCGCGTCGGCCTCGTCCACCGCGACCTCAAGCCCGAGAACTGCCTGCTCACCGGGGAGGGCGAGCTCAAGGTCACCGACTTCGGCTCCGCCGCCTTCCAGGCGTCGATGCTCATGGATCTCCCCGATTCCGACGAATGGCAGCTCGACCCCGAGATCGCCAAGATCATGGGCACCGGGAAGGTCTGGCAGACGCTGACGCGCGCCGGCCTGGGCACGCCCGCCTACATGGCGCCGGAGCAGTTCGACAACGCCCACGCCGTCGGCAAGGCGGCCGACATCTACGCCTTCGGCGTCTCCCTCTTCGAGATGGCGTGCGGGCGCCGGCCCTTTTCGGTGGACAAGACGTCGCACCTCCCGCCGTCGGTCTCGCTCGGCCTCAAACATCTGCGCGAGCAGCCGCCGGACCCGTGCGCCGTCCGCCCCGAGCTGCCGCGCGAGGTCGCGCGCCTCATCCTGCGCTGCCTGGCGAAGAACCCGACCGATCGCTACCTGACCTTCGAGGAGCTGGAGAACGAGCTGCTCGACCACTACGTCAAGCTGACGGGCGAGCCCTATCCGCGCCCGCTGGTCGAGCCGATGCGCTTGCGCGCCGCGGACCTGAACAACCGCGCGCTGTCCTTCTTCGATCTCGGGCATCCGGCGGAGGCGCTGCACGCGCTCGAGGAGGCGCATCAGGCGGACCCCGGAGCCGCGACCATCCGCTGCAACCTGCTGCTCGCGCGCGTCCCGAAGGCGGCGCGCTCGGCGGGCGGGCGGCGACGCCTGCTCGAGGAGGTGGACCTGGCGATGCGGGCGCACGAGAAGGACGCGCGGTTTCCGCTCCTGCGCGCCGGGCTCGTGGCGGGCTGGGGGGATGCCGCGGCCGCGCTCGACCCGCTCGCGCAGGCGTTGCGCCGGTCGCCGCGCCCGGTTCCGGTGCAGGAGGAAACCGCCGCCGCGCTCCTGCTCGCGGGGCGCGCGGGCGAGGCGCGCGCCGCGCTGGACGAACTGGCGCGCGGCCGGGCCGGGCTCGGCGCCCGCGGCTCCTGCCTGCTCGCCGCCTGCCACCTGCAGCAGGGAAGCGTCGAAGCGGCGCTCGCCGCGCTCGCGCGCGAAGCCGCACAGTCGCCGCGGTCGGGCGACGCGCTGGTCGACCTGGCGCTCCTGCGCGGTGCGGAGCGCGCGCCCCAGTCGCTCGCCGACCTTCGGGTCGCGGCGGAGCGCGATCCCTCCAGCCTGCGCGCGGCCGCCAACCTGCTCCTCTCCCTGCTGGCGGTGCGGACGGGCGGTTGGGAGGACACGGCGCAGATCCTCGTCGGGCGCATCCGCGGCGTTGCGGCCGAGACCGGCGTCGCGGCCGCCGCGCTCGAACAGGCGTCGCTCGCCGGCGTCGTCGGTTGCGCGCCGGCGCCGGGCGACGACGGGATCACGGCGGCGCAGCCGCCCTTCGCGAACGGAGCGGTGCAGCGCACCAAGAGCCAGCTCTATCCCTTCACCGCGGTCTGGCCCACGCTGTCGGCGAACGGCCGGGCGCTGGCCCTGGGCGGGCCGCGCGGGGAGATCCTGTTGCGCGACCTGGAGGGCGAGGGGGGCTGGAACCAGGTGGGGCGCGCGCCCGGAGTCGGCGGGAGCGCGAGCGCCTTGCGCGCGCTGGCCCTCGCGCCGGACGGCAAGGCCGTCGCCTGGGCGTTGCCGGACGGGTCCGTTCACCTCTGGTCCGACGGCCGCGCCGCCGTGTGCCCGACGCTCTCGTCCGCCCTGGACCCAACCGCGTCGGTCGCCGGCTCCGGGAGCGGCGTGCATCGCTCGGCCGCCGGGCCGCTCCTGTTTTCGCCCGATGGCCGCCTGCTCGCCCGCGGCGGCGCCGACGGACGCGTGCTGCTCCTTGACCGGACGGCCGGGCGCACCTGCGAAGCCCGCGGGCATACCGGCCCGGTGACCGCCCTCGCCTTCGCCGAGGACGGGCGCTTCGTCGCCTCGGGCGCGCGCGACGGGACGATGCGCGTCTGGGACGCCGGCACGGGCGCGGCGGTGGGCACGCTGCAGGAGGGCGAGGCGGCGATCACCGCGGTGCTGATCTGTCCGGGCGGACGCATGGCGATCGCCGCGGACGAATCGGGCGGCGCCCACGCGTGGGACCTGACCGGCGCGGAGCTGCCCGCCGCCCTGGAAGCCGCGGGGAGCGAGGCTACGGCACTCGCCTGGGTGCCCTGCGCGCGCGCCGTGGCCATCGGCCAGGCCGATGGGTCGGTCTGCCTGTGGGACCCGATGGCGCGCGCCGTGCTCCAGGTGCTGGAGGGCCACGGCTGCCCGGTGCTGGCGCTGCGCTACACGGCCGCGGGCGAGGGCGGGCGCCTGGTCGCGGTGGGCGTGCGCGGCGTGCTGGCGTGGTCGGTGCCGCCGAGCGAGCTGAATCATCCGCGGACGGCCCCGGCCTTGACCCCGCTGCATCTCTCGGTCGAGCTCGCCCAGTCGGCCGCCCAGAGCCGCGCCGCCACGGCGCAGTTCGACGAGCTGCTCGACGAAGCGCGCAAGGAGGCCTCGGGTGGAGACCTGGGCAAGGCGATGGGACTGGTGACGGAGGCGGCGAAGCTCCCGGGCTTCGAACGCGACACCAAGCTGATGGCGCTGCGCAGCCAGATCGGGCTGCGGCTGCGGCCGATCGGCGTGCGCGCGCACTGGGTCCGGCACCGGCTGGAAGGTCATCGCAAGACGGTCCTGGCGGCGGCGACGCCGCGCGACGCGCGCCTGCTCGCGACCGCGAGCGCCGATTGGACCGTGCGGCTCTGGGACCTGGAGGAGGGGAGCTCGGAAACCGTCCTGCGCGATCACGGCGACGCGGTCGGCGCACTCGCGTTTTCGCCCGACGGCCAGCTCCTGGCGAGCGCGTCGGCCGACGGCGGCGTGCTGGTGTGGGACAGCGGATCAGGACAACTCCTGAGACGGCTGGAACGCTCGGGGGGCGCGGCGGGCGCGCTGGTCTTCAGCGGCGACGGAACCTTCCTGATCGCGGGGACGGAGGACGGCTACATCGAGGTGTGGGAGCCGGTGAGCGGATCGCCGGTCACGCGCACCAAGGCGGCGGCGCCGGTGACGTCGATCGCCGCCTCGCCCGACGGCGCGCTCGCGCTGGTGGGCACGCGCGACGGCGTGGTCCAGCTCTGGGAGATGCCCGGCGGGTGCCCGCTTTCCGGCTACCCGGTGCCGGGCAGCAAGCGGACCTTCTCCGCCTTTTCGCTCTCCGGCCGCAGCGTGGTCGGCGTGGGCGACGGGGGTCTGATGATCTCCTGGCTGGTGGAGACGGAGCAGCGGCGTGCGGACCTGCGCTTCGAGCCCGCGGCGCACATCGCCCTGGCGCGCGACGGCCGGTTTCTCCTGAGCGGCGGCGGGCGCGAGTTCCGGCTCTGGGACCTGACGCAGGGGAAGATGCTGCGCGCGCTCGGGCCCTGCCCCGAGGAGATCTCCTGTCTTGCCCTGACGGCCGACCTGCGCTACGCCTTGAGCGGCCTGGCCGACGGCACCGTCAGCGTGTGGGAAATGGAGTGGGAGTACGCGGGGGTGGAGAGCGCGGCGGCAGGCGGAAACCCGAGCGGGAACCGGTAGGTTGGCGGCTGAGGCGATTGTCACATTGTAGCATTGTCACATTGTCTCATTGACGGGACGGGCGATGCGCGCAGACGGTGGCGAAAGTCCAATGGTCGCTCGCCGCAAGCCGTAGAGTTTGCAGTCGAGGGGGGCGGCGTCGGGTACAGGTCCGGTATTGCGGAACTACGACTGAACCACAGAGGCACAGAGACACAGAGACGACGGGAACGAAGAGGAGGCCGTTCCGCGCCTTCATCACCGGTACTCCTGTCCGGCCACCACGATCCCTGGCGCGGAACGGTCTCCTCCTCGTTCCCGTCGTCGTCTCTGTGTCTCTGTGCCTCTGTGGTTTCGTTCTTGTCCCGCAGATGCGGACCGGCACCCGGAGGCATCTCCCTAGGCGCCGGCGCGAAAAGCCGCTCGCCCCAGCCGCACTCCCGGTACAATGTCGCCGCGGCCGCGAGAGTTCGCACCGGCGGCAATGAGACAATGTGACAATCCCACAATGAGACAATGGCTCCGCCCTTCCCTCCACGTCTGCCGAGGCCAATGAACGACCACACGCTCCGCGTCCTCGAGTTCTCCAAGGTCCTCGACAAGCTCGCCGGCTCCTGCGCCTCCGAAGCCGGCGCCGCCGCCGCCCGCGCCCTCGCGCCCCTCTTCGACCCCTGGGCAATTCGCCGCCGCCATGCGCTCACCTCCGAGCTCATGCTCTTCCTCGCCGCCGACGAATGCCTGCCGCTCGACGGCTTGCGCGACCTCGCCCCGCACCTCAAGCTCGCGCGCGTGGACGGCGCCACCCTCGAGGGCAAGTCGCTCTTCGCCGTCGCCGTCTCCCTGCGCGCCGCCCGGCTGCTGCGCGACCAGGTCCGCCGCCTGGAGCGTCAGGAACTGGCGACCCCGCTCCTGCGCGAGTACGTCGGCCGCTTCCGGCTCCTGCCCACCCTCGAGAAGAACCTCATCACCAGCCTCGACAGCGAGGGCGGCGTTCTCGACGAAGCCTCCTCCGGGCTGCACGCGCTGCGGCAGCGCCGCCGTTCCCTCGAATGGGGCATCCAGGAGAAACTGGAGCGCATGGTCCGCTCCAGCAGCCTCGGCGAGGCCCTCCAGGACCAGTTCATCACGCGCCGCGACGGCCGCTGGGTGCTCCCGGTCAAGAGCACCCACCGCGGCCAGATCGCCGGCATCGTCCACGACCGCTCCGACAGCGGCAGCACGGTCTTCGTCGAACCCGAGGGCGTGGTCGAACTGGGCAACGCCCATCGCGACCTGGAGACCGAGGAGCGCGTCGAGGTCAACCGCATCCTGCGGGAATTTACAGTAGCAGTCGGCCGCGCCGCGGACGAGATCGAGGCCGACCACGCGCTGCTCGTGGAGCTGGACGTGCTGACCGCGCAGGCGCGGCTGGCGCGCGACTACCAGCTCACCGTGCCCGGCATCGGCGACGGGGCGTTCGTGGACTGGCGGGCGGCGCGCCACCCCACGCTGGTGTTCGCGGGCCGGGCCGCGGTACCGATCGATCTGCGCGTGGGGGAGGAGTTCCGGACGCTGGTGATCACCGGCCCCAACACCGGCGGCAAGACCGTCACGCTCAAGACCGCGGGCCTGCTCGCGCTGATGGCGCAGGCCGGCATGCCGGTGCCGGCGGCCGAAGGTTCGCGCTGCGGGGTCTTTCGCGCCATCCACTGCGACGTCGGCGACGAGCAGTCGATCGAGCAGAGCCTCTCGACCTTCTCGTCGCACCTGTCGCGCATCGTCGCGATCCTCGCGGATTCCGACGCGGGCACGCTCGTACTGCTTGACGAGCTGGGCGCCGGCACCGATCCGGCCGAAGGCGGCGCGCTCGGCCAGGCAATCCTGGAAACGCTGCACGAGCGCGGCGCGCGCACCGTCGTGACCACCCACCTCTCCGACCTCAAGATCCTGGCGCACGGGCGGCCGGGCATGGCGAACGGCTCGGTGCAATTCGATCCCGCGACGCTGCGCCCGACCTACCAGCTCGTGCTCGGCATTCCCGGCAACTCGAACGCGCTCGTGATCGCGGAGCGGCTCGGGATAACACCTGATATCCTGGCGCGGGCGCGCGGCTATCTGGGGCAGGGCCGGCTCGACCTGGAGGCGTTGATCGGCGATCTGCACGCGAAACGCGCGGAGCTGGAGGCGGAGCGCGCGACGGTGGCGCGGGCGCGCGCGGAAGCATCGGCGCTCGAGCGGCAGATTCAGGAGCAGCTTGCCGCCTGGAAATCGAAGAAGCAGACGATCGTGCTGGAGACGCGCGCGGAGGCGGCGGCCTTCCTGGAGGAGGCGCGGCGCGAGGTGCACGCGGTGGTCGAGGAGCTGCGCGCGCGGCCGCGCGAGCAGAAGGAGTACGCGGCGGCGGCGGCCGGGAAGGCCGCGGAGCGGCTCGCGGGCGTGCATGAGAAGGTCGGGCGCTACGGCGCGGGCGGGCCGGGCGCGGGGGGGGCGGCAGGAGACGGGACCGGCACGGCGGCGCCCGCGCCGCAGCCCCTCGAGTTGACGCCGGGCCGGCGCGTGCGCGTGAAGAGCCTGAACTGCGAGGGCGAGGTGCTGGAGGTGCTGGTGAAGAAGGGGCGCGTGCGGGTCGGTTCGGGCGATTTCCGCGTCGAGGTGGCGCTCGCGGACGTGGAGCCTGCCCCCGAGGGGAAGGCGGCGCGGGCCGAGGACCGGCTGCGCGGCGGGGGCGCGGGCGAACTCGGGCGTTCGCCGGGGAAGGGCAAGGAGGCGCCGGGCGCGAAGCTGGTACGGGCGCACCCGGGGGCGCGGGTCGAAGGCCGGCTGCACCTGCTGGGCAAGCGCGTGGAGGCGGCGCTGCGCGAGCTGGAGCACTACCTGAATGCGGCGGCGCTGCAGGGGCTGGTGGAGGTTCAGGTCGTACACGGATACGGCACGGGCGCGATGGAGAAGGCGGTGGTGGAGCTGCTCAAGCGGCACCCGCTGGTGACGAAGTTCCGGACGGGGGAGTCGGGCGAGGGGGGCGGGGGAGTGACCGTCGTGACGCTAGAAGGGGGAGGAGGCGGGGGTGGCGGGAGGGGAGCGCTGGGGCGCGGCGGGAGAGGAGGATTGTAGATTGCAGATTGCAGATTGCAGATTGTCGATTGTCGATTGTCGATTGCAGAATGTCGATTGTCGATTGGTTCCTGGAGGGCGGAGGGTGGCGTAGCGACGCGGGGAGGGGGATGGGCCATGCGCGGAGTGGCGGAGCTCGCGACCCCGGTTCCAGCTGCCACGCCGTTCTACGGGTTCGTGCGCGGGTGGGCCGGCGACCGAGGCGCGATGAGGCGCTGCGGGCCTCCGGCGTTCGGATCAGCAGGTCAATGGGACAATGCGACAATGGGACAATGAGCCAATCCCACTCAGTGCTTCCACGTCGTCTTCTCGGGGCGGGGCTTGCGGTGCTCGGCGAGGTCGCGCAGGAAGGCGCGATCCCGGTCGCGCGGCGTGCGGAACTCGACCCCGGCGAGGAAGCCGTGCAGGGTCACGTCGGCGCGCTCCTGGCGCAGCTCCTCGGACCAGACCACCCGTCCGGTGATCGCCCGAGTCCCGCGCTTGGCGCCGCCCTCGACCATGAACGTGTACCGGCTCTGCGCCGTCAGCGGATGGCAGGCCACCACCCGCATCCCGGTCTCGGAGAGGTCCAGCACCTTCAGGCGGAAGCGCATCCCCAGGCCCAGCCGCGCCAGCAGCCCCTGCCGCCCTTCGCCCCACGTCCCTTCCACCGCCGCCCGCGGCGCGATCCGCCGGTCCACGCTGCGCGTTGCCTGGATCATGATGCTCTCCTCGCTCGACGCCCGGGCCTTGACTCCCGCACTTGCCGCTGTCTAGCGCAACGCGCAGGCCGCCCGCACGCCGTCCGGCGATATTTTAATGAGCTGTCAAGGGGGCGGGGGGAGAATGGCCTTACTCCGGGAGACCCCATGACTTAAGATTAGAACCCAGGTTGCGACGGGACCCGCACTTGCGGTTTCCGGGGTTGCGCGGGAGCGGCCGCCCCGTTACAATGAGAAACGCTGTAAGTGGCCGTTTACAAGGTGATCTCCGGAGCCGTCCCATGGACAAGACGCACGTGGCCGAGATTCTCGACGAGGTCGGCACCCTGCTGGAGCTGCGCGGCGAGAACCCGTTCAAGTGCCGGGCGTATCACGCCGCCGCGCGCACCATTGACGGGCTGCCGGGGGATCTCGCGCAGATGCTGGCCGATGGCAGCCTGGCCGAGGTCAAAGGGATCGGCGCGGCGCTCACCGAGAAGATCTCCGAACTGGTGACTACGGGGTCGCTCGCCTACCATCGCGAGCTGCGCGCCGCCGTGCCCGATGGCGTGCTCGAACTCCTGCGCGTTCCCGGGCTCGGGCCGAAGAAGGTCAAGGCGATCCACGAGCACTTGGGCGTCGCCTCCCTCGGGGATTTGGAGTATGCCTGCCGCGAGAACCGCCTGCTGGCGCTCGACGGGTTCGGGGCGAAGTCCCAGCAGAAGATCCTGGAGGGGATCGAGCGGCTGCGGCGCAACGTCGGGCGGTATCTCAGCTCGTTCGCGGCGGCCGAGGCGCGGACGCTCTACGACCTGCTGCGCGCCCACCCCGACGTGATCCGCCTCGAGATCGCGGGCAGCGTGCGGCGGCGCAAGGAGACCTCGAAGGACATCGACCTGGTCGCGAGCGCCGCGCGCTCGGACCGCATCATGAGTACGTTTACGACGGGGCCGGGCGTGGAGAGCGTGACCGGGAGCGGCGAGACCAAATCGAGCGTCGTCCTCGCATCCGGGATTGCCGCCGACCTGCGGGTGGTGAGCGACGCGCAATTCCCCTGCGCGCTCGCGTACTTCACGGGCAGCAAGGAGCACAACGTCGCGCTGCGCGGGCGCGCCCAGCGGCTCGGCCTCAAGCTGAACGAGTACGGTCTATACCGGGGTGAGGAACCGGTTCCGTGCGCCGATGAGGCGGCGATCTACGCGGCGCTCGGGCTCGCCTACGTGCCGCCGGAGTTGCGCGAGGACGCCGGCGAGCTCGAGGCGGCGGAGCGGCGGATGCTGCCGGAGCTGGTGGAACGCGGGCGGCTGCGCGGGGTCTTCCACGTGCATACGCGCTGGAGCGACGGCACGGGCGAAATCGAGGAGGTCGCGCGCGCGGCGCAGGCGCTCGGCTTCGAGTACCTCGGCCTGTCCGACCACAGCCAGAGCGCCCGCTACGCCCGCGGCCTGTCGATCGAGCAGGTGCGCGAGCAGTGGGCGGAGATCGACCAGGTGAACGCCCGATTGAAGGGCCTGCGCATCCTCAAGGGCATCGAGAGCGACATCCTGAAGGACGGCGCGCTCGATTACCCGGACGAGATCCTGGCGGGCTTTGAATTCGTCATCGGCAGCGTGCACTCGCACTTCGGGCTGAGCGAGGCGGAGCAGACGGAGCGGATCGAGCGTGCGCTCGCCCACCCGCGGTTGACGATGCTGGGGCATCCCACCGGGCGGCTGCTGCTGGGGCGCGACGGCTATGCGGTGGACATGGTGCGGGTGATCGCGGCGGCGGCGCGGCACCGGAAGGTGATCGAGGTGAATGCGAGTCCGCAGCGGCTGGATCTGGACTGGCGGCTGATGCGGCGGGCGAAGGAGGCGGGAGTGAACATCGCGATCAATCCCGACGCGCACACGCTGGCGGGGCTGGCCGACGTGGACTACGGGATCGGGGTGGCGCGCAAGGGCTGGCTGACGGCGGCGGACGTGGTGACGACGCGCGGTCTGGGCGAGATTCTGGCGTGGCTGGGGCGCACGTGACGGTGGCCGGTGGCCGGTGGACGGTGGACGGTGGACGGTGCGCGGTGGACGGTGCGCGGTGGACGGTGACCGGTGGACGGTGGACCTTGGACGGTGGACGAGGGGGCAGGGACGAGGGACCAGGGGGTGGCCGTGAGGCGTGAGGGGACCGGGGCGAAGGCGGCGGTAAGTCCATGACGGCGAGTCTGTCCGACCCCGCGACCACCGAGCCCCGTCCTCGCTCCCTCGGTCGCCGCGCCCTGGGGCGGTCCCCCTCCCCCGCCGCAGCGGGGGAGGGTTGGGGTGGGGGTGGGTGCGCACCACCCACAGCTTCCCACGCGCCTACGTTCGGAAGGGCCCCGACTCCGTCGTAGGGCATCGCGGATTCCCCAGAACCCGCCGTCCGATATTGCGCTTGCGGGCAGGGCGGGGGGACGGATAGAATCCTGCGCGCCACGACCACCAGGGGCCGCCGGCGCGGTGGGATGCGCGCCCCGCCCCGCCGCCCCCCGTGGCGGAGGAGCGGGCCGGCACCGCGGCCGTCGCGGCGCCGCAGATCGAAGGCCGAGAGCGAGGCGATATCCATGGACCCGGGCACCGAGGACCTGCTGATCCGGCTCGCGCAGGAATGCGGGCTGCTGACCGCAGACCAGGCGGCGGCGGCGCGCGCGGCCCAGGCGCGAGAGACCCCGGCCCCGCCGCTCGGGGTCGCCCTGGTCGAGGCCGGGCTGCTGAATCACGCCCAGGTCCTCAAGTTGTGCATGGTCGGGGGAATCCCGGATGCGGCGGCCGCCGCGCTCCTCATCCGGCCGGGCGGGGGACCCAATGCCGTTCCGCGTACGGCCGGCGCCGCGGCAATGTTCCGGGCGGGCCCCGGCGCAGAGGGAGCGGGGGAGCCGGCCCCCGGGGAAGCCGCGCCGGCCGCCGCACTTTCCGCCGCGCCGGCGCTGTCGGACGCGCCGGAAGACGCCGCGGTCGTCGTGGCCGCTTCTCCGCCTTCCCTGCTCGCCGAAGGCATGCCTGCTGCTG
>JACRIP010000324.1 GCA_016220045.1 Planctomycetota bacterium | reverse complement strand
GCACCCCCCGCCGCCACCCCCGCCCCGGATTCCCCGCGCTCCGGCGTGCGCGCCGGCAGCGTGACCGTAAAGGTCGCGCCCCGCCCCGGCTCGCTCGCGCACTCGACCGTGCCGCCGAGATGGGTCAGGATGCGGCGACACAGGTAGAGCCCGAGTCCGGTGCCCTTGCCCGGGGGCTTGGTGGTGAAGAAGGGATCGAAGATCCGCGGCAGGTTGGCGGCGGGAATGCCGCATCCCGAATCCGCAACCCACACCTGCACCCGGCCGTCCGGTCCGCGGCGCGAGCCGATGCGGATGCGGCCGGGCCCGGGCAGCGCGTCGAGGGCGTTGGTGAGGAGGTTCAGGAGCACCTGCTGAAGCTGCTGCGGATCGCCCGCCACCCGCGGCAGGTCGGGGGCGAATTCGCGCACGATCTCCTTCGACTGGGCGCGCGCGGATTCCTCGATCAGCCGCAGCGTCTCCTCGGCGACGCGATTCAAGTCGACCGGCAGGAGCGGCGCCTCCGGCTCGCCGCGCCGCGCGAACGCGAGCAGCGACTGGATGATCTCCTTGCAGCGGAAGACCTGGCGCTCGATCTTCTCGAGGTGGCGCGGAAAGGCCTCAAGCTCGGGTCGATCGCGGAGCGCCGGCCCGTCCGCCACTTCGCGCAGCAGCTCCGCCGACGCGCCGATCGCCGCCAGCGGATTCGCGATCTCGTGCGCGATGCCGCTCGCCAGCTCGCCGACCGCGACCATCTTGCCGGCCTGCACCAGGGAGGCCTCCATTTCCTTGCGATCGGTGACGTCCTGGATGAACTCCAGCACGTGGGAGACGCGACCGGCGGCGTCGCGGATCGGGCTCGCGGTCACCAGGTAGGAGCGTCGGGCGTTCGCCGGACCCTTGGAGAACTTCTCCGACTGGCAGGGACGGCCGGTGCGGAAGGCGACTTCGGCCGGGCAATTGTCGCAGCGCGAATCCTCGCCCCAGAGGATCTCGTGGCAGTAGGTCCCGCAGACCGAGCCGGGGGTGTCCACCCAATCGCGGATGCGGTCGTTGTGCCAGAGGATCTTGTGGTCGGCGCCGACCACCGCCAGCCCGCCGCCGATCGAGGACACGACGTTGTTGAGTTTCTCGCGCTCGGCGAGCGCCGCCGCCGTGGCCTGGGCGAGTTCGCTCGCCTTGGCGCGCGCGGCTTCCATGATGGAGGAGGCGAAGTAGACCGAGAAGAAGCAGGTGGCGGCGAAGGCGATGACCAGGCCGGCGAGGTAGGCGGGCTGGTGGGCGAGGGCGCCGCTTTCCGCGCCGGGGGCGAAGCTCTCGATCGTCGACGCGGCGGCGGCGGCGTGCAGGAGCGCGAGATGGTGATGCGCGAGCACCCCGATGTGCTCGGCGAGTGCCAGGCCGGCGAAGAGTCCGCTGGTCAGGCCGGCGATGGCGTAGCTCTCGCCGGGGCGCAGGAGGATGCTGGCGATGATGACGTGGAAGACGTAGAAGACGAAGAAGGGGTTTTCCACGCCGCCGGAGAAGTGCAGGAGGACGGTGAGGGCGACGAGGTCGAGGATGACCTGGGAGAGGGCGAGGGCGCGCGGGGCGCGCACGGAGCGGACGAGGAGTTCGAAGGAGGCGTTGTAGGCGGTCATCAGGGCGGCGAGGGTGTAGAGGGCGAGGGCGGAGCGGAGGGGCAGGGCGCGCAGCGCCAGGTGGGTGACGGCGACGGTGGCGAAGACGCCGGCGATGGCGACCCAGCGCAGGCGGTTGAGCCAGCACAGGCGGGCTTGCAGTTCATCCTGGGGATCGGGGAGCGCGGCGGCGGGGGTGGACATGGCGGACGGCGCGGTCCTTGCGAGGAGGGTCGGGAGGCGGTAACGGAGCCGAGCTGGGCTCGACCGATTGAAAGTTCCTTGCAGTTCAGTCGATAGCTTGCGCGGCGCCGCGCCGGGCGGTATGCTCGTGGGCGCGGAACACCGGTGGGGTCATTCGCGGAGGAGGAATCACGATGGGCACCGTCGGACCGGGGACCGCGGGCAACGTGCTCGCGGCGTTTGCCAGTCTGTGCGTTCCGGGGCTCGGGCAACTGCTGCAGGGGCGCGTGGTCGCGGCGATCTTTTTTTTCTGCCTTGAGGGCGCGGCCTGGCTGCTCAAGATTTTCACCCTGGGGCTGTTCTTCTTTGCGCCCGCGCTCACGCGCCTGATCGCGGCGATCGACGCGGCGGTGTGGAAACCGGACTAGTTCGCACCCACCGGGCGCGCAGCGTCCCCCTCCCCCGCCGCAGCGGGGGAGGGCTGGGGAGAGGGCAGGCGCGCATCACCCAAAGCTCCCGCGAGCTCTCCTGCGTCCGCGTCTGCGTGGGCCGCCCGGTGACCGGCCTCACGAAAGAACTCGAGGCAGGCGGCGAAGAGCTCGGGCGCGGTGATGCCGTTCGCGCGGGCGCGGAGGGCCGCGGCGGCGGGCAGGCCGCCGGAGTACCAGTGCACGACCTTGCGGATCAGGATGCAGGCCAGGTAATCGCCGTAGTACTCGCGCGCGCGCGCGAAGTGTTCGGCGAGGGCGGCGGCGCGGTCCTCGACCGTGGGCCGCGGGGGCAGAGGGCGGCCGGCGATGGCCGCCTCGACCTCGCGGTAGAGCCAGGGATTGCCGAGCGCGCCGCGCGCCACCATGACGCCGTGGCATCCGGTGGCCGCGATCATCCGCACCGCGTCCGCGCCGGCGCGGATGTCGCCGTTGCCGAAGACCGGGCAGCGGACGGCGGCGACCACGGCGGCGATCGCCTCCTGGTTGGAGAAGCCGCGGTAGAGCTGTTCGCGGCTACGGCCGTGGACCGTGATTGCGGCGACGCCGGCGCCCGCGGCCTGCCGCGCGACCTCGAGGAAGAGCTGGTCGTCCTCGATCGAGGCGAACCCGGTGCGCATTTTCACGGTGACGGGAATCTTGACGGCGGCGACCATGGCGGCGACGATGCGCCCGACCTGGGCGGGCTCCCGCAAGAGCGCGGCCCCGCAGCCGTCGTTGACGATCTTCCGCACCGGGCAGCCGAGATTGACGTCCACCACGTCGGCGCCGAGCGCCTCCAGGCGGCGCGCGGCCTCGGCGAGGCGCGCCGGATCGCGGCCGGCGAGCTGCATGCCGAGCGGGCGGTCCCACGCGGCAGTGTCCAGGAACTGCAGTGTCCGGCGATTCGCGACCAGCAACGCGTCGTCCTTCACCATTTGGGTGAAGGCGAGGCCGCAGCCGCGGTCGCGGGCGATCCGGCGGTAGGGCAGGTCGGTGCAGCCGCACATCGGCGACTGGAATACGCGGTCGCGCGGCGCGTTCGAGCGGAAGTCGAAAATGCGGCGAACTCCTGATCCGGGCGGGGGCGGAAAGCGGGGTGCACGGGGCGGGCCGGCGGGCGCGGCGGGCGCGGTGCGCCTGGTGCTGGCCTCGGCTTCGACGGCGCGCCGGCGGCTCCTGGAGGAAGCGGGCTACTTCCCCGAGATCATACCCTCCCGGGCGCGGGAACTCAAGGGTCGCGGGATGACCCTGGTGGAGATGGTGCGGGCCAATGCGCGGCGCAAGGCGCTGGCGGTGGCGCGGCGCGCGCCCGACGCGGTGGTGCTGGCGGCGGACACCGCGATCGAAGTGGACGGGCGGCCCTTCGGCAAACCGCGCTCCCGCGCGGAGGCGCTCGCCGTGCTGCTGCGGCTCGCGGGGCGCGAGCACCGGCTGGCCACCGGGATCTGCGTGGCGGAGCGGGGACGGGTGCGGGTCGGCGCGACGGTCTCGCGCGTGCGGCTGCGCGCCCTGCCGCGCGCCCGGCTGGCGGCGCTGCTCGCCCGCTACGATCCTACGGCGTTCGCTGGAGGATACAGCATTCGCCGGGGCCGCGATCCGCTCGTCGCGCGCGTGACCGGCAGCAGGAGCAACGTGATGGGGCTGCCGATGGAGCAGGTCGCGCCGCTGCTCGCGCGCCGGCTGGGGAGGCGGTTGCAGTAGCCGACGCGCCGCGAGCGGGACCGGCCGTAGGGCGATGACGCCAATCGCCGCCCCCGGCAGACGGACGGTCCGCGGCGCCAAGCACCGTAAAAGCGGGACAGTCACCGTTTGCCAAGCTTCCGAAAAAAACGGTGACTGTCCCGAATGGCGCCAGATTATGGGCGGCGGGCAGTTCCGCTATCTCACGCGCGTGAGATTGAACATCTCGTCTCCCGCCGGCTCGCCGTTCACGTGCACGGTCCAGACCGCGCTGACGCAATCGGCGTCGGTCCACGTGATGGTCAGGGCGTGCATGTGCCGCTCATTCTCCGAGGCCATGTTGCCGCCCGCGCCCGTGCAGGTGAAGAGGATGACTTTGGGGTCGGTCTGCACCGCGGCCTTCATGTGGGGCTGGTTGCCGAGGGCGCAGTAATGGGTCAGCACCAGATTTCCCTGGTCCACGGTGTAGACCGTCAGCATCTCGTGGTCGCTGCCGGCAAAGAAGGTCTCGACCAGCGCGCTGCCGCCCGAGGTCAGGCGGTAGGTGACCAGCCCCCGGTCGACCGGCCCGCCGCTCATCGTCGACTCGCCGGCCCATTCACCGACCAGCTTCTTCAGTTGCTCGAAGGCCGCGTGTTTCGGCGGCTCGTGCGGCGGGGCCTGCTTGCCGGCCTCTTGGGCCGAGACGGCGAGGGCGCAGACGGCGACGAGGGCGAGCCCTTCCAGGGCGGGGCGAAATGAGCGCATGCGGTGTTTCCTGCAGAAAGAGCGGGAGCAGAGGAGCGGTCGCACGCACGGCGCGCGCAGCCGAGGCGCCGCATTCTACGCGGCAGACGCGTCGTCGTGAAGGAAATGAACCGCGACAGTCCTGCGGACACGGTACGGGGCTCCGCCGGGGCGTTCGGGAGTCCGGAGTCGTGTTCCTGTCGTGTCCCCCCCACCTTGGCGCCCAGGCTTGATTCCGCCGCCGCTCCTCGGGTATCCTCCACGCGCCGCGCGGTTCCTGACGCCGGTCGGGTTCGGGACCGCCTCTTGAGTTGTCAGCGGCCCGTCACGCGCGCGCCGAGCGGATCGCGACCCCGGCGAATGCTGTATCACCAAGCGAACGCCGTAGGGTCGTAGCGGGCGAGCAGCGCCGCCGGCCGGATGCGCGGCCGGGCGCGCCGCCGTACGCGCGAGACCGTCGCGCCCACCGCGACCGGTCCGCGCGCTGCCCCACAGATCCCGGTGACCGGCCGCCCGCCCGCATTTTCCCCTTGGTTCTCCCCGCTCGCCCACGTATAATCATGCGCGGTCGAGCCGCGCGCCCACCACCGATCTCCCCACGCGGCAATAGATTAGAACGATCGGTGGACCGCCCCACTCCACTTCTCGCGTAAATTCGGCCTTACAAACGTACGGAATTCGTTGATTTCTCCGTAACCCACATTGCACACGCAAGTTAACGGCTACGAATAGGATTGCCATGTAAAGCCACGCCAACACCGATCGGATTTCCGCCGCGGACCCGCCGTCATAACCATTGATCCGAGCGCAGGTTGGGTGCCCTCTTTTTCGAGCAGCACGGCACGAACCTTGCTTATGGCGTAGAGCGAACCGTTGTTGTGGGGTTGTAGGTACGAGACCGGGGCGGGGACCGCCCACGGGAAGTGGACGAAGATCGGGAGGCAGAGATGCCCAAGTTGCACGTCCGGTGCGAAGGCGAAGTCCACACGGTGGAACTCGAAGAGGGGATCGTGACGGTGGGCCGTGCCTCCGAGAACACGATCCAGATCCGCGACGTCAAGGCGTCGCGCAAGCATTGCCAGTTCGAGAAGACTTCAGACGGCTGGAAGCTGATCGACTGCGAGTCGGCGAACGGCACCGAGGTGAACGGCGCGAAGGTGAATCACCGCCTGCTCGCGCACGACGACCGGGTGACGATCGGCGAAGTCGAGCTGCGCTTCGATGCGCCGGAGGCCGTGCTCGGGGCCGCCTCGACCGCGATCCCGCTGCCCGAACCGGCCGCGCCGTCCGCCCCCCTCGCGGCGCGCCCCGCTCGGGTCGAGACCCCGCTCGCCCGCATGGCCACGCCGCGCCCGGCCGGGGCCGCCCTCGAACAGGCCGGCATCTCCGTCCCCGCCTCCGCCCCCGTGCCCGCGCCCGACGCCGAAACCCGCCTCGGCCGGCGCTCCCTCAAGCCGGCCCTCGCCACTCCGCAGGAAGCGGAGCGCCGCGTGTTCGAGCGGATGAAGGTCGCCGCGATGATCTGCGTCGCGGTCGGCCTCCTCGGCTTCTTCGGCAAGCGCATGATGGACGAGCACCGGCTCGTCAAGAGCGCCGCCGCCGCCTACGACGCCGCCTGCAAGACCGAAAAGGACGGCAAGTTCGCCGACGCGCTCGCCGCCTACAAGGATTACCTGGGCCGCTATCCGCAGGGCGCCAACGCCGCCGACGCGACCACCCGCACCGCCAAACTCAACGACCGCATCGCACTCCTCGACGGCGCCCGCGAAGCCTTCTCCCGCCTCAAGATCCGCCTGACCTCGGAGATCGCCGACCTGCCCGGCATCCGCGCCGACCTCGCGGCGCTCGCCGCCAAGATCGCCGGCGACCCCCTCGCCGAGAAGATCAACTTCGAGATCTCCGCGGTCGACCTCAAGATCGCCAAGCGCGGCGAGGCGGAATTCGTCGCCCTCGGCGAGCGCGCCCGCAAGCTCATGACGGAGGGCGAGTTCGGCGCCGCCCTCGATCAGGTCAAGTCCTTCCTCGCGACCTACGCCACTTCGAAGTACGCCGCCAAGGCCCAGGAGCAGGTCGACACCATCCTGCGCGCCGCCTCCGACGACTACGAGAGCCTGGTCGCTTCCGCCAACAAGCTCCTGCGCGAGCGCAAGTTCGACACCGCCCGCCGCCTGCTCTCCGAGCGCGCCTACCGCTACGCCGGCACGCGCCACCAGTTCGAAATCCAGTTCAAGCTCTACGGCATCGACATGCTGGCGCGCGGCAGCGAAGAACGCGTGCTCGACGCCAAGCTGCGCGAGCTGCGCCGCGAGCTCATGGACCTCGCCCTCAAGGCCGACGACCTGGCCAAGCAGCGCAAGTTCGAGGAGGCGCGCACCGCCTACCAGCGCATCGTCGCCCGCCTCGACCAGGAGCCCCAGCTCGCCGACCTCCGCTCCCTCTTCGAGCGCCGCCAGAAG
>JACRIP010000316.1 GCA_016220045.1 Planctomycetota bacterium | reverse complement strand
GTTCGAGTACGAGTACGAGATACGAGGACGACGGAGACCGGCTGCCGCCAAGGTACGCCCGCTGTAGCGGTACAGTACTCTGCGTCGCCGGTGTGGAGATCGAGGGGACAAGCGCGTCGGCAATACCGGACATGCACCCGAGCGCGCCAACCCGTAGACAGCCCGCCCGCGTCCGTGGTAAGATCCCGGTGCCTGGGCCCTGCCCCCGTCCGGTCATCCGGTTTTTCCTGCAGCGCTTCGCCTTCCTTCGGAGGTCGCGGACATGAGGTCGAGATCGATCGGGATCGCGTTGGCGGCGGCCGCGCCCGCCCTGCTCGTCGCGGGCTTCGCCTGGTCCCAGAACAAGCCCCCGGCCAAACCCGGTCAGCCCGCCAAGGTCGATGAGAAGGAGGTCGATGCCGCCGTCGTCAAGGCCGCCGAGTGGCTCAAGCGCCAGGCCAATTACGGCATCGGCAACTCGCACTCCGAACTCATCCTCTACACCCTGATCCACGCCGGCGTCTTCCTCAATGACCCCTCCGTGGACAAGGGCATCACCTTCGTCACCGGCATGAAGTTCGACGAGCTCGACTCCGGGAAGGTACACGAGAAAGTCTATCGCATCGCGCTCGCGGCGATGGCGCTGCAGGCGGCGAACGCCGCGCGCTGGCAGGGCCGGATCGCCGAATACGCGCACTTCCTGGTGTGCAACCAGTGCGAGAACGGGCAGTGGTCGTACGGTGAAATCCCGCCCATGCCGGTGACGTCAGGCGGGCCGGGCACTCCGGGCGGCGACGGCCGCCAGATCTCGTCGGGCGGCGGCACCGCGGGTGGCGGCCAGGCGGGCGGGAAAACCCAGGTCCAGAAGCGCATCCCGATCAACTGCCCGAAACGCATCGGCCCGCCCCGCGGCGA
This sequence comes from Planctomycetota bacterium, assembly GCA_016220045.1. GTDB lineage: Bacteria > Planctomycetota > MHYJ01 > WSZJ01 > JACPWG01 > JACRIP01. The sequence goes on along the minus strand of JACRIP010000316.1, from coordinate 7,027 downwards.
CCACTCCAATACCCAGTACGCCCTGCTCGGCCTGCGCGCCTGCGCCGAGGCCGGGTGCGTGATGCCGGAGAAGACCTGGAAGGACGCCAAGAAGGTCATCGAAGGCGCCCAGCACGCCGACGGCGGCTGGGCCTACGCATGGGACTTCCCGCCCCCGAACGCCACCGTCATCGACAACTCGACCAGCTACGGCAGCATGACCTGCTCCGGCCTCTGCGACCTGGTCATCTGCGAGTGGTACCTCGGCAACAAGGCCTTTAAGAACGAAAAAAAGATTAATAAGGCGGTCGCCTGGATGGGCGAGAACTTCACCGTGTCCGAGCACGCGGCCTACACCAAGAACCCGACGCCGCCGACGCCCGGCGACGGCGATACCTGGCACTACTACTACCTGTACTCGCTCGAACGCGCGGGGATGCTCTTCGGCACCGAAAAATTCGGCGCGCACGAATGGTACAACGAAGGCGCGACCTGGCTCCTGTCCAAGCAGCAGGCGGACGGGCACTGGGCGAGCGGCATGAAGAACGACGTGGCGGACACCTGCTTCGCGATCCTGTTCCTGCGGCGGGCGACCAAGCCGATCGTGCCGGCGATCCGCTCGAAGTAGGGGGGCGCCCAGGAGGGCGGCGGATCGGCGAGCGACCGCGCGGCAGCGGTGAGCCGGCGGAGCGGACGCGGGGAGCCGCCCCGGGGTCCGACCGCGGCTGCCGTAGGGGCGGACCCCCGTGTCCGCCCCGGCGGGCGCAGCGGCGACCAGCGCTCAGAGCAGGAGCACCACGCCCGCCAGCCCGCGCAGGCGCGCGTAGACCGCCACTACCTGGTGCGGGGTCAGCACGGTGACTTCGATCGTCACCGAGACGTGGCGGCCACCCGGCGTTTCCCGGAGAGTGAAGCTCGGGTTCTCCGCGAGGGCCAGCTCCGCGCGCACCGCACCGACCACGCGCGCGGCGAAATCGTCCCCGGTGCGGCCGATCGCCTTGAAGAGGTAGGGGCCGGGAAACTTGTGCGCGGCCTCGAGCAGCTCGATCGGCGGCAGGTCGTTCACCGGACCTCCTTCGGGCGTTCGCCGAGTGCGGCCGCGGGCCCGGGCACCCGCGCGGCCAGCCAGCCATCCCCCGTTGCCCCTGCGCTCGCGAGCACCGCGCCCGCCCCCAGCACCGCCGCGCGCCCCGCGAAGCGCACGCCGTCCTCCTCCCCCCACCGATCGGCGGCCAGGAGCGCGCCCGGCCAGCCGGCCAGGCGCCCACGCCAGTACGCGTGCACGTCCACCTGCTCCTGGTGCACCCAGTTGGTCGGAAAGCACGCCAGCGTCGCCGCGCCGGAATGCAGCCAGTTTACGAACTCCGCTCCGTTGATGTCCATGCAAATCCCGAGCGTGGCCCGGCCGCAGGGGGTGTCGAAGACCGGGTAGGGAAGATCCCCGGGACTCGCCCAGCTCGTGTCGTCCACGTAGAGCAGCCGCTTGCGATAGTGCGCGGCCAGCCGCCCGTCCGGGCCGACCGCCAGGGCGGAATTGTAGAGCCGCCCGCCCGCGGTCTCGACGAAGCCGGCGACCAGCGTCGCCGCATGGCGGCGCGCGAGCGGCGCCAGTGCCGCGAACGTTCTCCCGGCGACGGGCTCGGCGAGCGGGCGCACGGCGTCCGGGCCGGGGAAGCGGTAGCCGGTCGCCGCCATTTCGGGCAGCACGACCAGGCGGACGCCGGCCGCCAGGGCGCGCTCGGCGAGCTCCGCCAGCCGCACGAGATTGGCCGCTACGGCGCCGCGGATCGGATTGAATTGGACCACCGCGACCGCGGCGATGGCCGCGGCCGGGGCCGCGGCGGGGGCGGACGTGGGGGCGGACGTGGGGGCGGACGCGTCCCGCGGCGCGGGCGGAACCGGTGGATTCGGCATGCTCAGGAACCTACCGGATCGCGTGCGGAGGGTGTCGGCGCCGGCGCCGGCGCGCGGGACGGGGCGGGCCGGTCGGCGACCGCTGCCCCTTCCCCCGCGGCGGGGCGCGACTCGAACCAGGTGCGCAGCGTGGTCGCGCCGAGGATGAGCGCCCCCCCGGCCAGCGGCCAGGCGCCCGGGCGTTCGTCGTGCGCGAGCCACGCCCAGAGCGGACTCAAGCAGGGCTCGATCACGAGCAGGAGCGCGGTCTCCAGGGCCGCGAGCCGGCGCACGGCGGCGCTGAGGAAGACGTAGGCGAGCCCGATCTGTACCACGCCGAGGTAGGCAAGCACCGCCCAGTCGGCGCCGCGCGTCGCTCCGACCGGGAGCGCGCCGGGGAGACCGATCAGGAAGGCGGTGACGTTGCCCGCGATCACGGCGGCCGTGGCCGCGCCGTAGGTGTCGACCCCCGCGGCGGCCCCGGTTCCCGCGCCCGCGCCCGGGAGCGCATCGCGCGCCAGCCAGCGCAGCCCCATGACCGTGAAGGCCCACGCCACGCCGCTCGCCAGCGCATACAGGTTTCCCCGCAGCGGGTCCGGCGCGGTCGTCGCCGGCGCCTCGGCCCCGACGAAGAAGCTCGCCATGCCGAGCGCCACCACCGCCAGGAAGCCGACGTCGCGCCGGCGTAGCGGCTCGCGCAGGAGCCACGGCCCGAGCAGCAGGATGTAGAAGGGCGCGGTCGATTGCAGGAAGATCGTGTTCGCGGCCGTGGTGAGCTTGTTGGCGGCGACGAAGAAGCTGAGCGTGCCGGCATAGGCGACGCTGACGAGCCAGGTCCGCCGCGTCCAGCCGCGGCGCGCCGCCGGCACCATCAGCCAGACCGCGATCGCCGCGATGCCGGAGCGGAAGCTCGCCACCTGCCAGCTTGTGAGCGCGGTGGCCTTGATCGCGGCACCGCCGGTCGAGAACAGGAGCGCGGCGGCGAAGGCCGCGAGCCGGGCGCGGGCGAGCGGCGTCATGCGCGTCTCGCCCAGCGCAGCTTCGCCGAACGCGCCCGCGGATTCGAGCCGATCTCGACCACGTCCGCCAGGATCGCGTCCGGGCTCGCGGCCGCATAGACGCCGGCGCGCACCCCGTCGCGAAAGGCCTGCTTGACGCGCCGATCCTCGCCGCTGTGGAAGCTGAGGATCGCCGCCGTGCCCCCGCCCCGGCGCAGGCAGTCGGGCAGGACCGCGAGCAGGCGCTCCAGGTTGGCGAGTTCGCGGTTGACCAGGATGCGCAGCGCCTGAAAGGTGCGCGCCGCGGGATGGAGTTTGGCGCCGGCCGCCCGCTCGAGCGTGAAGTCGCGCGCGTCGCAGACGATTTTCGTGAGCGACTCGGTCGTGCGGATCGGCGCGCGGGCGCGGCGCTCGACCACCAGGCGGGCGATCTGCGGCGCGTCGGTCTCATCGCCGAGCTCGAGGAGCGCGCGCGCGATCGCCTCCTCGCCCATGTGCTCCAGGACCTCCCAGGCGGGCCGGCCGCGCGTGGGGTCCATGCGCATGTCGAGCGGGCCGGGACGGCGGTAGGAGAAGCCGCGCGCCGGGTCGTCGATCTGCGGGCTGGCGACGCCCACGTCGGCGAGTACGGCATCCGCCTGATCAACGCCCGCGGCGGCGAGCACGCTCGGCAGTGCCGCGAAGTTGGTGTGGTGGAGGCTGACCTCGAAGGGCGGGCCGCCGGCGGCGGCGAGGCCCGCGAGCGCCGCGCGCGTGGCGGCGAGGTGGGCGGGATCGAAGTCGATCCCGATCAGGCGTCCACCGGGGGCGATGCGGCGGGCCAGCTCCACGGCGTGGCCGCCCAGGCCGACCGTGCAGTCCACGACCGTCGCGCCCGGGCGCGGGTCGAGCGCCGCGAGCACCGCGGCGAGCAGCACCGGCCGGTGCGGGAGGGCGCCGGGCCGGAGGGGGCGGACGGAGCCGCCGCCGGCCGCGGCGGGGCGGGGGAATCCCTTGCGCGGCATCGGTCAGCGTCCCGCCGGCGCGCCGTTCCAGCCGGCGATGCGCGCGAGCAGCCACCACCAGGCGCGGGCCGCGCGGCGGCGCCCGGTCTCATTGAGATGCCCCTCGTCCTCGGCGTACTCGGGGCAGAGCGCGGGCGCGCCCCCGGCGGCGTGCGCCGTGCCGTCCGGCACATGGCATTCGATGTCCGCGAGATCGAAACACCACGCCTTCTGGGCGCGGCACTGCTCGCGTACCAGCCGGTTGAACTCGTGGCGTCCGGCGTTGTCCGCGCCGGTGGTGAGCGGCGCGGTCCACCAGACGAGCGTGAGCTTGGGGCAGGCGGCGGCGACCGCGGCCATGGCCGAGCGATACGCTTCGAAGGTGCGCTTGCCGCCCGGCGCGTCCTCCCCGAAATCCACCCAGCAGAGCTTCATCATGGCGACGTCGAGGCGCTTGCCGAAACCCTCGGCGACGAGTTTGGCGCGGAACTGGTCGATTTTGCTCTTGGGGTTCTCGTTCTCGCCGATCGGGAATTCACCCCAGCCGCGATTCGCGTCGTACCAGGAGGGTTCGGGGTCGATGACGGGCTCGACGCCGTAGCGTCCGGGGTCGGCGCCGGCCAGGTCGGAGAGGCCCTCGAGGATGTTGCCGCCGACCGACTGGTGGCCGAAGAGGAGGTTGAGCTTGCGCGCCTTGTCGAGGGCGGCACGGGGAATCGCCGTATCGGCGGCGTCGACGCAGGCGTGGTCGACGATCGTGGAGGCAGACTGGGCCTGGGCGGGGAGGGCGGAGACCAGGAGGAGCAGCGCGAGCGTTAGGCGCGAGGTGGCCGAGCCGCAGTGAGGTAGCATGGCGATTCCTTCGGATGGAGTGCGTGGATCAGGGGTGCCAGCGGGCGCGATAGGCCTTGCAAGCCTGGGTGAGGAGGGCGGCATAATCGCGGTCAAGATCGATGCCGAGGGAGTTCGGGCGCGGGATTTCCGGGGGGTTCACGTTGTCGATACGCATCGGCGCCAGCAGCACGTAGTCGTAGCCGACGACATGGGTGAGTCCGGGTTGCCGCCCCGCGAGGCCGCGGAATTTCTCGACCGTGGCGGCCGGGTCGTGCGGTCGGTTGTGGCTCACGGCCCAGTCGAATTCCTCCCAGAGCCGCGCGTCGCCGGAGGAAAAGCGCGGCAGGAGCGTCGAAATGAACTCAGCCTTGCGGCTGCGGTACATCGGCTTGATCTTGTCGGGAACGTTGAGCACGCGCTCGGCGACGCCGACGATGACGGTCGCGATCAGCACCGCCTCGGACTTGACCCGGTGCAAGACCTGAAGCGACTCGTTGAGGTCGTCGAAGCGGGCGTCGCGGTTGCGGTGGGCGGTGATCACGGACTTGTTTTCGAGGCAGAGGCGCACGCGTTCGAGATCCGGGGCAAGGTCGGGCCCGGGCTCGCCGACCAGGAGGTCGATTTTGCGCTGGCGCGCGCCCGGGGCGGGGACGTTCAGCCACGACCGCACGACGCCGGCCTGCACGTCGGCGGCCAGGCAATCGCAGGAGTGCGTGAGGTCCGCGAGAATCCCGCGTCCAATGATGTCCGAGTGGTCCTCGAGGCGGTGGTTGTGGAAGTGCCGGAGCTTGATGTCTTCCACGAGGGCGTCGAAGGGGGTGGTCATCGTGGCTCCCCGGTGCAGGCGTACGCGGCGCCTGCGCGCACGGCCGGCCGGACCGGCGCTTCGCGCGCGGGCTCAAGGAGCGCCGCGGGCAGCGGTAAGCCCCGGAGCACGCGGCTTTGCAGGCGCAGAAACCCGTTGGCCGCGCGCTGGCAATTCCCTTGAAGCCAGCGCCGGGCCGTCGGTCCATTGAGGTACGCGAGCAGCGCGTCGATCCGCTCGGGGTCGCGTGGCACCAGGTAATACACCGAGTGTCGCGGGACCAGGCGCCCGGAACGGTCGGCCCAGAAGCGGGGTTCGGCCGCGATATCCTTGCAGAGGATCTTGGGCCGCAGCAACTCCAGAAGCGGCGGGGTCTCGTGGAAGGCGTACCAGGGTTTGCGCAGGACGCAGGTGCGGCGCTCCAAACGCGCTCGCACCTCCGGCCGGACCAGAGTCGCGCCGAGGGCGCCGAGCTCGGCGGCCGGCAGCAGCCGGCCGGTCTCGTCATAGGGCAGGAGCAGGCTGTGGCGCGAGCGCACGGTATCGGTCGCGATCGCGAGCTCGCGGCCCGCAATGGTGGGATAGGCGTAGCGCGCAAGCTCCGCCGGCACCTCGGCCGTGGGGCGCAGGAAGACCGCATCCGCGCCGGTGGCGACACCGCAACTGATCCGCCGGCAGATCGCGCCGAGCCGTCCGTCCGCCGCGCACGTTGGCGCGGGCGTGCGGCCGAGAGAGGACTGCCAGGACCTGCCGTCGTCGGGTAGGGAAACCCGGCGGTGGCTCCCATCGCGCAGCCGCAGGCGCGTGGGCCGCGCCGCGCCCGGCGATCCGCGCTCCCGTCCCACGGTCGTGATCAGCGGGTAGGTGACGAGCGGGCCGAACGTGGTCTCGGCAACCTGATGGAGTTCCTCCACCTGCCGTCCGGCCAGCAACCGGCGTAGCGGCGCCGCGGATTCGACGTAGAGGAACTTCTCCGGCGTGATGAACACCAGCCGTCCGTCCGGCTTGAGCGCCCGGAGCGCCTGTTCGAAGAAGAGCAGGTAGAGGTCGAACCGGCCGTGAGCCGTGACGAAGCGTGAACGGTAGGCCGCTTTCTCCGTCTCGTCGAGGCCGGTAATGGAGACATACGGTGGATTGCCGATGACGAGGTCGAAACTCCCCGGGTTTCGCTCCAGGAAGTCGGCGGCGCGCAGCTCGACGCGCTGGCGTCCGGCGAGCGCGGCGCGGGCGGCGGCGAGGTGCCGCGGATCGGATTCCACACCCACCAACCGGGGGGGCGTCAGACCGCGACGGGCGCACCAGCGCAGCACGCCGAGCAGGAAGGCGCCGGCCCCGCAGCCGGGGTCGAGCACGGTCTGCTCGGCGCGCGGCGCGCGTCCGTGGAAGAGCTTCCGCACCATGAGGTCCACGGTCGCGGGGGGGGTGGGGACGAATCCCTTCACGCGGGGGGCTCCGAGAGCGGGAGGACGGTGGAGCGGGCGGGGGGGGGGGGGGGGGCGGGGGCCGCGGGGGCCCCGGGGCCACCACCTGCGGGG
>JACRIP010000315.1 GCA_016220045.1 Planctomycetota bacterium | reverse complement strand
TTGCGGCCGATTCGAACCAGGCCGGCGGGCCGCATGAGCGCGAGCCCGGCGAGGGCGGCGGCCGTCGCCGCCAGGCGCAGGGGCAGCACCGGAGCGGGACCATCGGGGGACGGCGGCACCGACGCGGGCGCCGGCGCGGGCGGCGGCGGGAGGCCGAGGCGGGCGGCGAGCTCGGCGGCCTGCGCGGCGAATTCGGGCTGCCCCCCCGCCACGTCCAGGAACCGCAGGAAGCACTCGTGCGCCGCGGCCGGCCGACCGCCCTTCTCCAGCAGACGCCCGAGCGCAAGCAGCGCCGGGGCACAGGCCGGATCCCGCTGCAGAAGGGCCGAGTAGGCCGCCTCGGCTTCCGGCGCCCGGCCGAGTTTCGCCCAGAGCGCCGCGAGCGCGAGCCCGGGCGCGAGCGCGTCGGGTCGCAGCGCCACGGCGCGACGATAGGCATCCTCGGCGCGCGCCGACGCGCCGTGCGCATCCAGCGCGTCGCCCAGCGCCAGCCAGATCTCCGGGTTCCGCTCCTCCCGCGCCTGCGCCGCGGTCAGGAACTCCACGGCGGCGGCGGGATTCGCAGGGATCTCTGGGCTGCCGACCAGATGGAGCATCCCGAGGCCCAGTCGGGCAGACGCCTGGGCGTGCCGCACGTTGTTTTCGGCGACGCTGCCCGTCAAGGACTGCGGCCGGATCACGAACTGCCGGTCCATCAGCGCCGCGAATGCGGCCTGGGCCGCGGCCGTCCGCCCGGCCTTGACCAGGGTCCATCCCAGGAACAGGAGCGGCTCCGGATGTTCCGGCCCGAGTTCCGCCGCGCGGGCGTAGAAGCCCGCCGCTTCATCCAGCCGGCCCTCCTGCGCGAGTGCGGCGCCCAGGCTGAACGCGGCGAGAAGGTTGTTCGGCGTGCGTTCGAGCATCCAGCGGTAGAGCTGCACCGGGTCGCGCCAGCGGTCGGCCAGTTGGGTCGCGACCAGCGCCAGGCCCGCGAGGGGGAGCCCGGCGGCGAGCAGCAGCGTGGCCGCCCGGGTGCGGGCACGCCGGGCGCCGAGCCGGTCCAGGGCGGCCGCAAAGGCACAGGTCAGGCCCAGCGCCGGCAGGTAGGCATAGCGCAGCGCCCCGAGCGAGTAGAAGGAGAAAAAAAGGTGCGAGACCGGGAGCAGGGCGAGCAGGCACGCGGCCAGGCCGAGCGTGAGCACGGAGGGACGCGCGCGCAGTCGGCAGCCGAGGGCGAGGATCCCCGCCGCGAGGGCGGCCAGGCAAAGCCAGGCCCAGAGGTCGGTCGGCGCGGCGTCCGGCACCGAGGGGCGACCGTAGTCGGGCGTCAGGTTCCAGCCGAAAAGCAGCCCGGGGAGGTAGTGTTCGACCGCGAAGCGCGCGACCGTCAGGAGGCGCGCCGGCAGGCCCGTGTGCGCGAAGTGGGCTTCGGACAGTCCCACGGGTGCGCCCCGCAGCGTCGCGGTGCGCAGCGCCAGGAAGAGGAGGAGGGGGAGGGCCAGGGAGAGCGTCCGGGCGAGGGAGGCGCGCGCTTCGCGCCGGGTGGCGGTCCGGCCGGTGACCCGATCGGTGAGCCACAGGATGGCCGGGAGGACGGCGCACTGTTCGCGCGCGAGCAGGGCGCAGAAGTAGGCCAGGTGCGCGCCCGCCAATCCCGCCTTGCCGCCGCGGAGGTAGCTGATCCAGGCCAGCAGCAGGAAGGTGCCGCCGACCAGGTAGCCGCACATGGCGAGAGTGCAGACGGGCTCGACCGTGGCGGGATGAACGGCGAAGAGCAGGGCGCCGGCGAGGGCGGCGAGCGGGGAGAGCGCGAGCCGGCGGAGGAGGAGCCCGAGCAGGGCCGCATTGGCGGCATGAAAGAGGAGGCTGACGGCGTGGCAGGCCGGGGGGTTCGGGCCGCACAGCCACCAGACCGTGGCCAGGTAGAGCGTTTCCAGGGGGCGGTATCCGCGGGTGGGTTCGGGGGTGAGGAAGGCGGCGGCGAGGTCGGGTCCTTCCTGTACGGCCGGGTTTTCCAGGAACATGTAGTAATCGTCGTAGACGAAGGGTCCGTCCAGGGCGCCGCCGAAGACGGCGAGGCACGCGGCGAGCAGGACCATCAGGCCCAGCGGGTGCCGGCGGAGGGAGGTGGGCAGCGTCGCCGGGGCGGTGGGGGCAGGCGCGGCCTCGGGGGGCGGGCCGGCGGGATCGGGATCGGGATCGGGAACGGGATCGGGGGTCATGGGGGTGTCGCCAAAGCCGCCGTGGCGGGCCCTACGCGTGCGGGCGGGGACGCCTGCACCACAACTACGGGAAACCTCTTGGACGATCCGCGCAGAGATCGGGACCTTTGTGGCGCAGGCCTTCCGGCCTGCGCCGCGGGCTCAGCGGTGCCGGAGTCCCGGCCGGCGGCCCCGATCCCCGGCGCGCGGCGTCCGCGGTCGCAGCGGCCGATTGCGGCACTCCGTCATGCCGGGTCCGCGCCGAACGCGATCCCCATGGCCCGTGCGGAGAGGATGGTGTCGCCGTCGAGCGGGACGAGGCGGCGCTCGTGGATCGCGCGGGCGATCGGCACCGAGGTGACGTTGGGCGGGCGCAGCGCGACCATGTGGCCGAAGTGGCCGCCCTGCAGCAGGCGGACGGCGGCGGCGCCGAGACGGGTGCCGAGCAGGCGATCGAAGGTCGTCGGCGAGCCGCCGCGCTGTAAGTGGCCGAGCACGAGCGAACGGGCTTCGCGCCCGGTGCGGCGTTCGATCTGGTCGGCGAGCCACGCGCCGATGCCGCCGAGCCGCAGCTCGCGTCCCTTTTCTTTCGGGCCGACGGCGAGCAGCTTGCCGCCGCGGGGTGCGGCGCCCTCCGCGGCGACCACGATGGCGAAGTTGCGCTTGGACTGATAGCGGCGTTCGACCGAGCGGCAGACGGACTCGAGGTCGAAGGGGATTTCGGGGAGCAGGATCACGTCGGCGCCGCCGGCGATGCCGGAGTGGAGCGCGATCCAGCCGGCGTGGCGGCCCATGACCTCGACGACCATGACGCGCTGGTGGGCCTCGGCGGTGGTGTGGAGCTTGTCGAGCGCGTCGGTGGCGGTGGCGACGGCGGTATCGAAGCCGAAAGTCGTGACGGTTTCGCAGATGTCGTTGTCGATGGTCTTGGGCACGCCGACGAGGCGGACGCCCTTCTCGTGGAAGCCCTGGGCGATGCGGAGGGTGCCGTCGCCGCCGATGACGATGAGGGCGTCGAGCCCGAGTTCCTCGAGGTTGCGGACGACGCGAGAGGAGATGTCTTCGGTGATCACCCGACCGCGCTGTTCGACGCGGAACTCGAAGGGGTTGGTGCGGTTGGAGGTGCCGAGGATGGTGCCGCCCTGGTGGAGGATGCCGCGCACGTCGTCGAGGTCGAGGGGGTCGATGCCCTCGAGGGTGATGAGGCCTTCGAAGCCGTTGCGGACGCCGTAGACTTCCCAGCCGAGGCCGACGGCGGTGCGGACGACGGCGCGGATGACGGCGTTCAGGCCGGGCGCGTCGCCGCCGCCGGTGAGGACGCCGATGGCCTCAATGGGCGGGGCGGCGGTGCGGGCGGCGCGGCGCGGCATGGCGGGCTCCGGACGAGGGGCGAGGGACGAGGGGTCAGGGGTCAGGGACGAGGGATCGGAGATCAGGAGTCAGGGGCCAGGGGCGAGGGATCAGGGATGAGAGACCGGAGATCAGGAGCCAGGAGCCAGGGGTCAGGGATGAGCGGCGGTCGCAAGCTTCTCGACGTGGGCGGTGGGCCTCGCACCACCGGCGGTCTTGTCGGGGCGGGCCTTGGCCTGTCCCCCGTAGTCGGGGGCGAAGGGGGATGCCCGCCCCAGGGTGGCACGGCGGACAACCGTTGCTGGGCCGGCTCGGGCCGCGCGGCCGCGCGCCCTTCCGTGCAGGCCGGCGCGCGGGTCGTGCGCCGGCCGGGCGTACCGGTCCTTGCGTCCCGCGGGGACGAGCCTGCGCGGCCGGCCGGGATTCTACCAAGCGCGGGTCCCTGGCCGCAATCTTCCGCCGCGCCCAGGGTGCAGGGACTACTGTCCCGTCAACGTCGTTGCTTGGGGTCGCTCGATTCGTGGCCCCTCGGGGCGCCTCACGAGGCGCCCCTACGCGGACCGGAAGATTCGATGTTGACAGGACACTACGTCGCCGCGCTCGAATGCGGGGGCCGGCCCGCCGCTCGCAGATGCCGCGGGGCCGTCGGCGCGCGCGTTCGCCGTGGGCCGGGCGCAGGCCCGTCGTGGCGGCCGGCGCGCGGCTTACCCATCCGCCATCCGGCGCACGATCTCGATCGCCTCGGCGCGCGACTCTGCCCTCCGGAAGAAAGCCCACAGACCCAGCATGTCGAGCACGACCGCGACCTTCGGCTGCGCCCGGAGGAGCACGATGGCGCCTCCCACTGGGTCAAGCCGGTCCGCCAGGTTGACGGCATACCCGTCGAAGGTCTCACTGAAGGCCCGGAGGTTTTCCAAATCCAGCACGAAGTAGCGGTAGCCGCTGTCCCACAGGGCATTCATGCACTCTTGAAAAGCGGGTACCGTCTTCGCATCGCCCCAGCCCGTCAAGCGCACATCGACCGCCTTCCGGATCTCCGGCAGGTACTCGATGTTGATCGTCAAGTCGGGCATCCCCGCCTCCATCCCAACCCCGTTCGCACTACCCCTCGCCCTGGTGGAACACCCTACTTCGCCGGGACGTACTTCGCATCGCGCAGCGTGGAGATCATCTCCATTCCGCCCATCGTGCCGGAGAGATTCCCGCCCGGCACCTGGAACAGCACCGCCTCCGGGAGCATGCAGTCCCCCACCTTCGTGGACGAAAAGGTCAGCGCCGGCAAGCAGCAGCGTCCACCCGGCCACCGCCGCGGCCCGTCGCGAAAACCCGGTCCGACAACCGTAGCCGCCCCTCGCTTTTATCCGACGGAACACACGGGCTCCGAAGCTGACCGCAGCCACCGCCCATGCCACCGGCCGGACTCAGCGCGGATACCACCACGGGTCCATCCCCCAGCGGCTGACGCCCTCGATCGCGACTCCGAGAAACGCGGCCTGGCCCACGAGCGACGGCCAGGGCTTGAAGCGGCACACCGGGACCAGAAAGGCGCCCCACATGTAGTGATGCACGTGGGCGTAGTGGGTGCCGCGTAGCGCCCACGTGACGAGCCCGAACGCGGCGATGGTTCCCACGAGTCCGGCAACATACCTGAGAAGGATCGCCTCCCGGCGCGCCAGCGCGAGGTGATAGGCCAGGAGCGCGCACAACCCCACCCCGGCGCCTGCCAGGGCGCGCTGGGCGGGCGGGGGCAGCGCGCGCAGATCGGACTCCGTCAGCGAAAAACTCAGCCCCAGGAACTCCCCCAGGTGCTTGAAGTGGAGTCCGAGGAAGAAGGGCAGGACATAGCCGAGCCCGACCCGCAGCGCGTAGGTCCGCGGCGCCGTCCCGACCCGGCGTGGCAGATTGTTCCGCGGGGCGAGGTAATAGAAGACCGGCGCCAGGAGAAGCACCAGCAGGAAGTCGCGGTGAGTCCGATTCCCCGAAAGGAACGGGTCGCTCCGTCCGCACAGTGCGAGCGCGACGTAGGCGAAGCCCCCGGTCAGGAGAAGGCACCACCACGCGCAGCGGGAATCGAGCGCGCCGGCTCCCCCTCCCGGTCGACCGACCTCGTTCGCGGACACAGCAGTCATGGCCGTCACGCAGACATCCGTTTCTTCGACCGGCGAGGCCGCGGGCGCGGCCTGCCCGATTCGATGGCGCATGCCACCCGTCGCCGGCGCGCTCCGGGCTCGCCCACCCCGCTGCGCCGTATTCTACCAACACCGCGCCTCACTGCGTCCGCGTGATCTTCGCGAGGCGCGGCGGCCGATCCGGGTCCAGCCCGCGCGCCCGTGACAGCGCTTCGACCATCAGGTAAAAGCTCTGCACGGCCGAAATCGGATCGAGATCGGGCGTTTCCGTATCGACGATCGCCAGATCGCCGCCCGGCGTTCCCGGCGGCGCCGCCAGCAGGACCCGCGCGCCGATTCCCCGCAGCTCCGCGGCCAGGGCGAGGAGTCCCGCCTGGGCCGGACCGCGCGGCGCAAAGACCAGCAGCGGAAAACCCGCGGCGATCAGCGCCATCGGGCCATGCCGGACTTCGGCCCCCGAGAACGCTTCCGCCTGGATTCCGCAGGTCTCCTTGAACTTGAGCGCCGCTTCCATGGCGAGCGCCAGCCCGGTGCCGCGGCCGATCACGAACAGGCGATCGACGCCGGCCAGCGCGGCCACGCCCGCGGACCAGTCGGCGGCGACCGCGCGCTCCAGCGCCGACGGCAGTCCGGCCAGCGCCGCGCGCAGCGCCGCATCCTCCTGCCAGGCCGCCACCACGCGCGCGCCCGCGACGAGCTGCGCAATGACGCTCTTCGTCGCCGCGACCGACCGCTCCGGGCCCGCACAGAGGGGCAGTACCCACTCCGCCGCGCGCGCCAGCGGCGAATCCGGGTCATTCACGAACGCCGCGGTCGTCGCGCCCCCGGCGCGCATGAACCGCGTCGGCTCGACCAGGTCCGGGCTCTGCCCCGATTGCGAGAAGGCCAGCGACACCAGGCCGGGGCAGTGCAGCTTCGACTGGTAGAGCGTGAGGATCGACATCGGCAGCGACGTGACCAGGCGTCCGAGGCGCGCCATGATGAGGTAGCTCATGAAGTGCGCCGCGTGGTCGGAGCTGCCGCGCGCGATGGTCAGGAGCGCTTCGGGCCGCTGCGTGCGCAGGCGCGCGCCGAACGCGTCCCAGGCGCCCGGCGCGACCGCGGCCTGGCGCGCTACGGCGGAGGGCGCGGCGAACGCTTCCTCACGCATCGCGGTGGTCAAGGGATACTCCTTGGATGAACACGTCGCGGATCGTCAGGTCGCGGTCGAGCAGGACCGCATCCCCCCAGGCGCCGGGCGCGAGTCGCCCCCGGTCCTTCTCGCCGAGGTAATCGGCCGCGAAGGTGGAGACGCGGCGCGCGGCGTCCGCCAGATCGAGGCCCAGGGCGTCGACGAGATTGCGCAGCGCCTGATCCATGGTCAGGGTGGAGCCCGCGAGCGTGCCGTCGGCGAGGCGCACGCCGCCCGCGTGCTTCGTCACGGTGTGCGGCCCCCAGCGATACGGCCCGTCGGGCATGCCGGCCGCGGCGGTCGCGTCGGTCACGCAGTAGAGCTGAGGAATAGCCCGTAGCGCGGCCCGGATGGCGCCCGGGTGCACGTGCAGGAGATCCGGAATGATTTCCGCGAAGCGCGCGTGGGCGAGTGCGGCGCCGACCATCCCGGGGGTGCGGTGGTGCAGGCCCGACAGGGCATTGAAGAGATGCGTGAAGCCGGTGGCTCCCCGCTCGAGCGCCGCCACGCCCTCCTCGTAGCTGCCGAGGCTGTGGCCGATCTGCACCTGGATGCCGGCGGCGCGCAGGGCCGGGATGGCCTCGCGGTTCTCCCGCACTTCGGGCGAGAGGGTCACGACCCGGATCGGCGCGAGCGCGTGCAGACGCTGCAGTTCCGCGAGATCCAGCGGCCGCACGTGGTCGGGTTGTGCCCCGAGCTTGGCGGGATTGATGAAGGGGCCTTCGAGGTGAACCCCCAACGCGCGCGCGCCGCGTGGGCTGCGCTCGCGGCAGACCGCACGCAGTCCGGAGAAAGCGGCTGCGAGTTCCGCGGGGGGCGCCGACAGGGTGGTCGCGAGCAGCGCGGTCGTGCCGTGGCGCGCGTGCAGCTCGGTCACGCGCGCGGCGGCCGCGGCGCCCTCCATGAAGTCGTGCCCGCCGCCTCCGTGCACGTGCAGATCGATGAAGCCGGGCAGGAGGAGGGGCCGGGCGCCGTCGCGCACGCGCGCGGTCTCCACGGGGGCGCCGGCGACCTCGGAGATCCGGCCATCACCCGAGAAGGTGAGTCGGCCCGCCACGAAGCCCTGCGGGGTGAGGAGGTAGCCTTCGATCGGCGTCATGCCCCGGGCCTCGTCTCTGCAGTCGGGTGGACCATGGTGGGGGCTCTCGAATTGCAGGAGGGGCGGTCGTGGTGACCGACTGCGGAGGGCCACCGGGCGGTGGCTGCGCGGCCGCCCGCGGCGCTACTTCGGTGTCGGCGGCATCAGCGGCGCCAGGGCGGTGCGATCGAAGTACACCTCGTTGCGCCGAATTCGGTCCTGGTGGACGAGGACGAGGTCCATGCCGTCGACCTCCACGGTGCGCGGCGACTCCCCGCTGCTCATCACGGCGTGCCAGAGGACGGCCGCTCCGTCGGCATCCGCAAGCGGGTAGCACTCGCGCAGGGACCAGTGCATCCGCCAGGCGCCGAAGAGCTTCGTGAGGTAGCGCCGGAGGGCGTCGGTTCCTTGCACGTCGCCACGGGTGTTCGGATCACGGTAGGTGACGTCCTCCGTGTAGCAGGCCAGCACGCGGTCGACCTCCTGGGAGTTCCAGGCCCCGAGGAAGCGCTCGGCGAGCGCTCCGGCCTGTTGCGCGTTCATGATGGTTCCCTCGTGAATGCGTTGAATCGGTAGCCGGCTCGTTGCTCGCCGGCAGTTCCACCTGAAGAGGCGGTCGCAAGGTGCCTCGATCCGCGGCCCTTCGGTGCAGGCCGGACCTGTCCCCCGTAGCGCGGAGCACGTAGGGGGACAGGTCCGGCCTGCGCCGCGAGGTCAGCGAGGTCCGAGTCTCCGCGGGTCGGGCTGATCCCCTACCGAGCTCGGGTTTGGAGCCGCCAGAAAAGGCTCGTTCCCCGGTTCCACTTCAGCATCCGGACGCAGTCCACGAGCTGCTCCATCCCCTGGTGCTCCAGGATCGCGAAGGGGTCGGGGGTGTCCTGGAACGTCATCAGGCGCTTCATGCCGGCCGACTCGTAGTGGCCACCGGCATCCGCGGAAACCCCGATCGACTGGGCGTACCTCAGGTACGCGTGGCGGTCAGCAAAGATGAAGAGCACCAGTGGATTGTAGCCCTCCGCCCGGGCAGGGGTCAACGACGACCACAACCACGACCGCGTTGCGGCCGGCGGTGCGACCTGCCCGCCCCCCTCGCCGCGCCCTCGTGCTCCGCGGGTGCATGTCCGCTCGTGCATCTCGACCGTGTCGGCCATGCGCTTCGAAACCACTGCCTCCGTCGTACTCGTAGCTCGTACTCGTACTCGTACTCGAACGCCCAGGGCATTCGAGTACGAGTACGAGCTACGAGTACGACGGGGGGCAGTTCCCGGATGCGTGGGGGCGGTGCGGTCGAGATTCAGGTCCGGACCTGCACCCCGGCTCCGCCCGGCGATTGACCCCGCCCAACGGCCCCGCTATAATCCCCGCCCCGCGTCGCCCCCGGCGCGGCTGAAGCCAACTGGAGGACACCCATGGACCCCGAAATCGATCGCTTCCTGACCGACCACGTAGCCAAAATCCGTCCGCTCGCGCGCGACAAGGCCATCTGCTGGTGGGAGCATTCGACCACCGGCAAGGAGGAACACGGGCGGCGCGGCGCAGCGCTCGAAACCGAATACCAGAAGCTCCACTCC
>JACRIP010000319.1 GCA_016220045.1 Planctomycetota bacterium | reverse complement strand
TCACCGGCGAGCTCGGGCGCGGCGGCATGGGCGTCGTCTACCGCGCCTGGCAGGCCGACCTGCGCCGGGAGGTCGCGCTCAAGGCCTTGAATACCGGCGCCACCGACGAGCACGAAATCGCGCGCTTCTACAACGAGGCCCGCCTCGCCGCCCGCCTCGTCCATCCCTTCATCGTCCCGATCTACGACGTCGGGCTCCATGAGATCACCCACTACTTCACGATGGAACTGGTCGAGGGTCCGACGCTGATCGAAGTCCTGCACCCCGACCAGCTCGAGCTGCCGCGCCTCCTCGCCCTCCTGCGCGACATCGCGCTCGGCGTGCAGTACGCGCACGACCAGGGGGTCATCCACCGCGACCTCAAGCCGCAGAACATCCTGCTCGACGCCTTGGGCAAACCCCGGATCACCGACTTCGGCCTCGCGCGCGAACTGCGCTCGCACGACCGCCTGACCCTGTCCGGCACCATCATGGGCACGCCCTCGTACATGTCGCCGGAGCAGGCGAACGGCGACCGCGAGAACGTCGGCCCGAAGAGCGACGTGTACGCGCTCGGGGCGATCCTGTACCACGGCCTGTGCGGGCGCCCGCCGCACGAGGGGGACAGCATGGTCGAGACCGTCTACAAGGTCATCGACCGCGAGCCGGTCCCGGTCCGGCGGATCAATCCGAAGGTGCCGGTGGACGTGGTGACCATCTGCACGAAGGCGCTCGAAAAGGACCCCGCGCGCCGCTACCAGAGCGCCGCGCTCTTCGCCGACGACATCCGGCGTTACCTGGAGGGGGAGCCGATTCTCGCGCGGCCCACCGGTACGGTCTATCGCGTATTCAAGCGCCTCTCGAAGCATCGCGCCCTCACCGCGGTCTCGATCGCGAGCGCGGTGCTCCTGGCCGGCGGCGGGGCGTCCTTTCTGCGCTCGGAGCTGGCGCATCGCGCGGAGAGCGCGGCGCGCCGGGAGGTCGAAGCGGACCTGGAGCGGCGCCGCGAAGAGGCCAAGAAGATCTACGATCGCGCGGTCCACCTCAAGCCCCGGGACGCGGTCGACATGGTGACCAAGGCCATCGGGGTGTGCCCGGAGTACGCCGAGGCCTGGTTCCTGCGCGGCCTGAAGCGCCGCGAGATCGGCGAGTTCGAGGCCGCGGTGGACGACTTCGGGGCGGCGCTCAACCGCAACCCCGGCTTCACCAACGCCTACCTCTTCCGCGCGCTGGTCTACGACGAGAACCTCGACCGGAAGGAGCTGGCGCGCGCCGACTACGAGCAGATCATCCGCATCGACCCGGAGAGCGCGATCGGCTACCGGGTGCTCGGCAAGTCGCTCGCCGGCCAGCACAAGCACGAGGAGGCGGTGGCGCAGTACGCGCGGGCGGTCGAGAAGGACCCGCACATGACGGAGGCCTTCATCGACCGGGCGACCTCGCTGCGCGAGCTGCGCCGGCTCGACGCGGCGCTCTCCGACGTGCTGCGCGCGCTCGAGACCGACCCGGGCTGCGCGGCGGCCTGGGTCGAACGCGGCCGCATCCACGAGGACCTGCACCGGCTGCGCGATGCGGTAGGGGATTACACGCAGGCACTGAAACGGCAGCCGATGTACCCGGACGCGCTCTGCGCGCGCGGCTACGCCCGCGCCAACCTCGGCGACCTCGACGCGGCGGCGGCCGACTTCTCGGCCGCGCTCGGCATGCAGCGGGGGAATGCCTCCGCCCTCGGCGGCCTCGGCTACGTCCTGCTCAAGCAGGAGAAGTTCGACGAGGCGGTGAAGTTCATCGACCAGGCCCTCCAGCTCGCGCCCAAGGACGCGGCGCACTGGAACAACCGCGGGCTCCTGCTCAAGAAACGGGAGGACCGCAAAGGCGCGATCGCGGCCTTCACGCAGGCGATCGAGCTCGACCCCGGCTACGAACACGCGCGCAAGAACCGCGCGAACGTGCTTTTCGACGAAACGCGCTACGCGGAGGCGGCGGCGGATCTGGACCGGGTGCTGGCGATCAATCCGCAGGCCGCCGGCGCCTATCATCTGCGCGGCGCGGCGACGCTGTGGCTCAAGCGTTATGCGGCGTCGATCCGCGATTGGGAGAAGTTTCTGGAGCTTTCGCCGGGAGACCGGTACCGTAACGACGCGTACGGCGGGATCGGCACCTGCAAGATGTACCTGGCGGCGCGCGGGAAGCCGGTCGTGACGGCGCGCGACCACCTGGAGAAGGCGAAGAAGCTGGAGGAAGCGGGCGATCGCGCGGGCGCCGAGGCGGCGTGTCGCGCGGCGGCGGAGCAGAACGTGCAGCTCTACACGCCGTACGTGACGCTGGCGCGGTTGGCGGCCGGTGACGGACGCACCGATGCGGCGGTGGAAGCGCTGGTCGCCGCGATCGGCCGCGGCCTGCAGGATTTCGAGGCGCTGGAGAAGGACGCGGCGCTTATTCCCGCACTCGAGCATGAGAGAGTAAGGGCGTTGCGTCGATGACCCGGCGCGAAAAAAGTTTGGAGGTTTGGGAGTTTGGAGGTTTAGAGGTTGAGAGCGGGCTACGGTGGAACTCGGATGCGGACATCGCTTTCCCCGTAACTTCCAAACGTCCAAACCTCCAAACTCCCAAACCCGGGAGCCCCGAAGGCCCCGATAACGGTCGAATGGACGGACTCGTATCGCCTGGCGGAGCACCCGGTGGAGAGGAATAAGATCGTGAAGAGACCCGCGGAGATGTTGCTCGGGCGCCTGGCGGTCGAGCGCGGCTGGGTGTCGCGCGCGCAGGTCGAGGCCGCCCTGCGCGCGCAGGAGGGCCGCCGGCCCGTACCCCCGCTCGGCGTCCTCCTGGTCGAGCAGGGCGCGTTGCGGCAGGATCAGGTTAACACCTTGCTAGAAACCCAGGTGCGGGCCTTTGCGCGGCTCGATCTGCGGCGCGGCGAGGACGCGCGCGGATGGCTTTTCGGCTACCTGGCGGTCGAACGCGGATTCGCGCGCCGGGAGCAGGTCAACGCCGCCTTGCGCGAGCAGGGACGCGCTTCGGAGGCGGGCCGGCCGATCCCGCCGCTCGGCCGGCTCCTGGAGGAGCAGGGCGCGCTGAACGAGCGCCAGGTCGCCGAGCTCCTGCGCCTGCAGGAGGAGAGCCCGCGCGCCGGCGCGGCGGAGGCGGAAGCCGGCGCGTAACCTGATACGGGATTTCCCGGGGAGCGGTCGCGCATGCGGTTCTACCTTGAGAGTTTCGAGAAGCACAAGGCCGAGGGGCTGTCGGCGTGGCGCGCCGGCGATCGCTCGGAGGCGCGCTGGCACCTGCTCAAGGCGGCCGAGTACCTCTATCGCCTCGCCGAACGCACGGAAGGGGAGCTGCGCGCGGCGCGCCTGCGCTCCGCCGGCGAGCTGGTCGGGCTGGCGCGGCGCATCCGCCTCGCCCGCGGGGGGGCCACGCCGGCCGTCACCGCCGCCGAATCGTCCCCCGCCGCCGCCCCGCGCGTCGCCGACGGCTCCGCCCCGACCCCCGCCGACGACTGGATCGTGCGCGAGCGCCCGACCACCCGCTTCGCCGACGTCGCCGGCCTCGAGGCGGTCAAGGAGGAAATCCGCGTCAAGATGCTCTACCCGTTCCTTCACCCCGAGCAGGCGGAGCGCTACCGCGTGCGCCGGGGCGGCGGCCTCCTCCTCTATGGCCCCCCGGGTACGGGTAAGACCCTGGTCGCCCGCGCCGTTGCCGGCGAGCTCGAGGCCGTCATCTTCTCCATCACCCCCTCTTCGGTCATGTCCAAATGGGTCGGGGAGGCGGAGAAGAACGTGACCGCGCTCTTCGCGGCGGCGCGCGCCTGTCCGCGCGCGGTGATCTTCGTGGACGAGATCGAGGCCCTCCTGCCGAGCCGGCGGGAAAGCGACTCGCCGGTGATGCAGCGCGTGGTGCCGCAGCTCCTCGCGGAGCTCGACGGATTCGCCGGCCGGCCCGCCGGCCTGCTCTTCCTGGGGGCGACGAACGAACCCTGGTCGCTCGACCACGCGGCGCTCCGGCCCGGACGCTTCGACACGCACGTCTACGTCGGCCTGCCGGACCGGGCCGCGCGCGCGACCCTGCTCGGCTTGCACGCGCGCGGGCTGCCGCTCGCCCCCGCCGTGGACCTGGCGGAAATGGCGGGCCGGCTGGACGGCTGGAGCGGCGCGGACATCGCCAACCTGTGTCGCCGCACCGGGGAGTCGGTCTTTCGCGAGTCGGTCGAGCGCGGCAGCGAGCGCGCGGTCGGCCCCGCCGATTTCGCCGCCGCGCACTCCGGGCTGCGCCCGAGCGAGAGCGCGGCCGACCTGCGCCGCTTCGCGGGGTGGCGGGCGGGGGAGTAGCGGATTGTAGAATGCAGATTGAAGATTGTAGATTGTAGGTTGCTGATCGCTCCGGAGTTCCGCGCACCACCACGCCCCGTGCAGCCCGCGAACGCGGACTCCGCGCCGTGCCCAAACATACTGATCGGCCTGCACCGACGGGCCACTAATCGCGGCCTTTTGCGCCACCCGCTGCAGGCGGAATCCCCAGCCGAGTACGATCCGCAGGGGCCCTTCGTTCCGCCTGAAGGCGGAACTACGAACGCACGGGTGCGCCGCGCAACACTCCGCGGCCGCGTCGTGGCGCTTGCCCAAACGCGAGTCGCATTGTCGCCCTCCCGCGAGGTTCGCCCCGCGCTCTCCAACTGCCGCCCCGCGACATTCTGCAATCTACATTCTTCAATCTACAATCGCCCTCCGCCCCGCCGACAATCCCTTGCATCCCCCCGCGATTCTGCTAGACTCCGCGCCCCATTTCCCCGGCCCTGCCGCCCCCGATCGAATGCGGAGACCTGCGTGCGCTTCCGCGTGCCTCCCGATCCCGCCGCCCGCCCGAACATCCGCGCGATCTTGGCTTTCCTGCGCGACCGCCGCCGCTTCCTGCTCACCACCCACCTGCGCGTCGACGGCGACGCGCTGGGCTCGGAGATCGCCCTCGCACGCATGCTCGCCAAGCTCGGCAAGTCGGCCGACATCGTCAACGAAGACCCGGTGCCGGCGGAGTTCCGGTTCCTGCCCGGCGCCGACGCGGTCGCCCACGGCCGCCGCGCCCTGCACGGCCCCTACGACGCCATGATCGTCGTCGACTCCGGTACCTACCCGGCGGACTCCGGTTTGCGCCGTATCCTGCCCCCGGACCTGCCGATCCTCAACATCGACCACCACACCTCGAACGACCGCTTCGGCACGCTCAACTGGGTGGCGCCGAGCCTCGGTTCGGTCGGCGAGATGATCTACCGCCTGTGCCGCGGCGCCGGCGTCGCGCTCGACCCCGACATGGCGCTCGGCCTGTACGTTTCGATGGTCACCGACACCGGCCGCTTCAGCTTCTCGAACACCTCGGCGTACGCCCACCTGATCGCGGCGGAACTCCTGGGCCACGGCATCGATCCCGGGCGGGTGACGAACGAGCTCTACGGCAACAAGAGCCTGGCGGAGCTGCGGCTCCAGGCGGAGACGATCCGGGGAGTGCGGCTCGCCTCGGGTGGACGCCTGGCGTGGTTCGGGATGACGCGCGCGCTCTTCCGGCGGTGCGGCGTCGAGCCGGGCGACCCGCAGGAGTACGTGAATCTCCTGAAGTCGGTGCGGGGCGTGAAGATGGCCCTGCTCTTTCGCGAGGTCGAGGAGCCGGGGAAGGTGCGGGTGTCGATCCGCTCGGAGAGCGGCTACGACGCGAGCGTGCTGGCGCAGGCGTTCGGCGGGGGCGGGCATCGGCGCGCCGCGGGCTGCACCTGCGACGGGCGGCTGGCCGACGTGAGCCGGCGCGTCCTGGCGCGCGCGCGGCGGATCGCGGCGGCGGGGGCGCAGGAGGTCTGATGGCGCGACCGGTGGATGCGCGGCGCGCGGCGGCGGACGCCTTGCGCCTGCGCCTGGAGATCGAGCGGGCCGCAGGGCTGGACCCGCTGCCGGTGCGCAAGCCGGAGCCGCTGTCCGCGCCGCCCGCCGCGCCGCCCGCCGCCCGCG
>JACRIP010000318.1 GCA_016220045.1 Planctomycetota bacterium | reverse complement strand
TCCGCGCCACGGTCGGCGGGTATGCGCTGGGTTCCGGGGCGAGTAACGGCCTCCCCCTCGGTCCCGTCGTCTCTGTGTCTCTGTGTCTCTGTGGTTCCATTCTCACGACGCCGTACCGGACTTGACCCATGGCGCACGTCTCCACGCAGGCGATTCTCCCGACCTCCAGCCGAGCCACCAGGACGGCCGCCGATGGACTCTCGCCCCGGGCACCCGCGGCCGCGCGCCGCGCTCCTGGTCGCGCTCCTCTTCCTCGCCGCGGCCGTCGCGGAGCACGCGCTCTACGCCCTGCCGTCCGCGCTCGACCTCGGCGGCTTGTGGGACTTCCGTAACTGCTACCTGCTCGCGCGCGGCTTCCTCGAAGCCCGCAATCCGTACGATCCGGAAGTCGCCGATTTCCTCTCGCAGCGCTGCTTCGACACGCCTCCGGGCGCGGTGATCGCCGGCGCCAACTGGCTGCTCCTTCCTCCAGGAAACGCCGTACTCTTCGCGCCGCTCGCGCTCCTGCCGTACGCGGTCGCGGCGCGGTTGTGGCTCCTCCTCGGGTACGTCAGCCTGTGGGGCATCGCGCGCGCCGGGCAGCGCTTTCTCGGGCCGCGCGCGGGCGCGCCCTCCTTCGTGCTTTCGCTCGCGCTCCTCTTGTGGGCCCACCCGGTGCGCGAGGCGCTGTGGGCGGGCCAGCCGTCGCTGCTCTACGTCTGGTGCGCGCTCCTCGCGCTCGATCGCGCCGCGGCCGGGCGCGACGTCGCGGCCGGCGCCGCCTGCGCGCTCGCGCTCCTGAAGTACTCGCTCGCCCTGCCGGTGCTCGGCTATCTGGTCGTCAAGCGCCGCTGGTCCGCGGTCCGTCTCGCCGTGCTCGGTTGCGCCGTGCTCAACGTCCTCCCGCTCGCACTCGGCGATGTCGAGGCGATTCTCGCGCACAATTACGAGAACACGCGCGCGAGCTTCGCCGAAGGCGGCCTCAACAACCAGCGCTCGCCGCAGGCCTCGTACAACGACGTCTCGCTGCCGGTGCTGCTGCTGCGACTGGCCCCGGAGGCCGCGGAGGCGGCGGTGCAGACGGCCTGGCTCGGCCTGCTGGCGCTGGTCGCCGGCCTGATCCTGGGCGCCGCGGCGCGCGACCGGGCATTCCGGCTCCCGGAGATCGCGGCCGGGCTCGCCTTCTCCATGATGTACGTGTATCACCGGAACTACGACTCGCCCCTGCTCTTCGGCGTGGGCGCCGCGGTCGCCGGGGCGCTGGCGGACCCGCGGCGCGCGCGGGGGGCGCGGTGGGCGTGGGGGGCGGACGCGGCGGGCGTCGGCGCCGCGCTCCTGCTCCTGCCCTTCCTCTTCCGCAATCCCTGGGAAAACCTGACCGCCGGTGCGCCGCTCGATCGGATGGACCTCCTGGTTCGGCTCTCCTACCGCAACTGGTCGCTGGTCGCGCTGACGCTGCTGCTCACGGGGTGGTGCTGGGCGGCGCGGGGGGCGGCGGGGCCAACGGCGGTGCCGGTGCCGGCTCCGCCGCCTGGGCCCGCTCCCGACGGCGCGCCAGCCGCTCCAGGAACTGGTGGAAATTGCGCTTGAACAGGGAGCGTGCCTGCGGGGTGAACGCCGGAGGACCGGAGGTGCGTTCGCCCTGGTCGCGCCGGTGCGCGGAGATCGCGCGGGAGGCGAGCATGGAGGGGAGGCGTTCGGGGGTGAATTCGTCGCCGCGCGGGGAGAAGGCGTGGCCGGCCTTGCGGAGGACGACGCGGGCGGCGAGTTCGATGTCGGAGGTGAGGCAGACATCGCCGGGAGCGCAGCCGTCCACGATGCGGTCGTCGGCCTCGTCGGGTCCGGAGCGGGCGACGATCGACTCGACCCCGGGCCGGGCGGAAACCGCGCGGAGCGTGTTCGCGACGAAGGCGACGAGCAGGCGATGGCGCTGGGCGATTTCGATCGCCTCGGTGGCGACCGGGCACGCATCGCCGTCGATCCACAGGCGCCAGGCGGGGGAGTCGGTCATCGTGCGGCCTCGCTTCTGCTCACCGGCGGCGGTCGGTCCGCGCCGCCGCGGGGGCGGGGGCGGCGGCGGCGGACGGCACGGTGCACTCGTCGTGGAGACCCTGCCGGGACTCGGGGTGCGGGCGGGTGACGCACAGGCGGCGGTAGCGCAGCTCGCCCTGCGGCGTTTGCCCGATCTCGACGCAGACCCCCCAGCGGGCTTCGCCCGGCGGCGGGCCGGCGGCGACGCGGAGGTCGAGGAGCAGGGTGAGGTCGCGGCCCGCGGCGCGGGGCGGCGGCGGCACCCAGCCGATCTCGGCCTCGCGCGCCCAGCCGCCCGCGCCCCAGAGCCAGCGCCGGTCGGGTCGCGCGGTCGCGCCCAGCTCGGCCATTCCCGCGCGCGGTTCGAGCGTGCCGCCGTCGATGCGGGCCTCCGGGAAGCTCAGGAATTGTCCGTAGAGACGCAGGAAGACCTCGCGGCTGCCGCGGGTGCCGTGGGCCTCGAAGCGGAAGGGCACCTCCGGGGCGACCAGGGGCTCGAAGGCGGCGTAATGGGGGACGGTGAAGTCGAGGGTGCGGGGGAGGCCCGGATCGCGCAGGGGGCCGGGTCGGGCGCAGCCGCAGAGCGCGGCGAGGGCGAAGGCGAGGGCGCCGGAGCGGCGCGGGATGCGGCTCATCGGTCGAGGTGGCGCAGCCGGAGCTGGCCGCAGGCGGCGGCGATATCGTCCCCGCGCCGGCGGCGGCAGGTGGTCGGCACGCCGCGCCGCTCCAGGATCTCCTCGAAGCGCCGCACGTCGCGCTCGGTCGGCGTTTTCAGGTCGATCCCCGAGACGCCGTTCCACGGGATCAGGTTCACCTTGCAGCCGAGCCCGCCCACCCGGTCGGCCAGCTCCTCCGCGTGCTCCGGGGCGCAATTTTCGCCCGCCAGGAGCACGTATTCGAAGGTCACGTCCTTGCCGGTCCGCGTGCGGTAGTCGGCGGCGGCGGCGATCACCTGCGCGATCGTGACGGCGGCGAAACGCGGCAGGAGGCGCCGGCGCACGACGTCGTTCGGGGCGTGGAGGGAGAGGGCGAGGTTCGTGGCCACCGGTTCCGCGGCGAAGCGCGCGACCTTGTCGAGCACGCCGACCGTGGAGACGGTGATGCGGTTGGAGCCGAGGCCGACGCCCCAGTCGGCTTCGAGAATCTCGAGCGCGCGGATGAGCGCGGCGTAATTGAGGAAGGGCTCGCCCATCCCCATGACCACGAGGTTGGTGAGCTTTTCGGCGGGGGGCAGCAGGGACTCGGCGTGCAGCACCTGCTCGACGATCTCGTCCGGGGCGAGGTTGCGCACGAGCCCGCCGAGGCCGCTGGCGCAGAAGATGCACCCGACCGGGCAGCCGACCTGGGTGGAGACGCAGAGCGTGCGGCGGTCGGCTTCGGGGATGAGGACGGCTTCGACCGCGTCGCCGTCGGGCAGGGCGAGCAGGAGCTTGCGCGTGCCGTCGCCGGCGTCCTGGGCGGCCTTGACGGTGGTCGCGAGCAGCGGCACTTCGGCGGCGAGGCGGCGGCGCAGGCCGGCCGGCAGGTCGCTCAGGCCCTCGTAGGTGCGGGCGCGGCGGCGGTGGACCCACGCGAGGATCTGCTGCGCGCGGTAGCGCGGCTGGCCTAGGGCGACAACCCGAGCTTCGACCTCGTCGCGGTGCAGCCCGGCGAGTCCGCGCGCCGGACGGTCGGCGGCGGGGGGTGCGGCGGGTGCGGCGGGTGCGGCGGCTGGTGACGGGGCGGGGGCGGGGGCGGGGGTGCGCATGAGAGACTCCCAGGAGGAAGAACCCAGCCTACCACGGGCCGGGCGCGGGCGTCAATCCCCAGCCCGCCCTGCCACCCCACCAGCGCGCGCGGGCGAGGCACGAAAACGGGCCTGGTTCAAATCGGCCGCAAAACGGGGACACGATCCTGAATTCCAGCGACGTCCCCCGATGGTCGCAAGCCCCCGCAGGAATTCAGGTCATGTCCCCGTTTTGCTCCCCCTGAGCGGGCAGGTAGTGTTACCCCGC
>JACRIP010000314.1 GCA_016220045.1 Planctomycetota bacterium | reverse complement strand
GCCGCTCCAGGCAGGCGGGCCGTCCGCAGGGCCAAGCACCGAAGATCGGCCATCCGGCTCGTTTGTAGTTCCGCCTTCAGAGGCTGTCGTAAAAGGTCCGAAATGGGTGGTGGATCTCGCAGAACCCGCGGTGTTGTAGGGGCGGGCCTTGTGCCCGCCCCATGGTGGCAAGGCCTGCAACCGTTGCTGGGTCGGCCACGATGGGGCGGCCACAAGGGCCGCCCCTACACGACGATGTTCGCCAGGCGCCGCGCGGGGGGGGGGGGCCGGCGCGTCACTTTTACGACAGCCTCTTCAGGCGGAACGATGGGCCAATTGCGCTCCGTCTTCGGCGTACGCTCCGCCTGAAGGCGGAACTACGAACGGACGGGCCTTGCGAGCAGCATTCCTCGGCATGGCGAACCTGCTTGCCCGATCGCGATTCGCGTGGTCGTGCTAGTCGCTCAGCCGGCGGCCCGCGACCTTCAGGAACACGTCTTCGAGGGTCGCCTGCCGCAGCCGCGCCGCGCCGATCGGCACGCCGGCCGCGCGCACGCGATGCAGCGTCGCCTCCGCGTCCGCGGCAAAGAGCAGCACGCCCTCGGGAACCAACTCGTGCCGGGCGGGCGCGCCGCCCGCGGGGGCCGCGTCCGGGGCGCCCGGCTCCGCCTGCGCCGCGGCCAGAATGCGCGGCACGTCGGCCGCCGGCGCCGTCAGCTCCAGCACCTGCCGCCCGATGTGCCGCGCGATCAGCTCCGCCGGAGATCCCCCCTCGATGATCCGTCCGCCGTCCATGATCACCAGCCGGTCGCACAGCCGCTCGGCCTCGTCCATGTAGTGCGTCGTCAGGATCTGCGTCACCCCCGCCCGGCGCAGCTCGCGCAGCTTGTCCCAGAGCAGATGCCGCGCCTGCGGGTCGAGCGCCGTCGTCGGCTCGTCCAGGATCAGGAGCGTCGGCCGCGCCAGCAGCGCGCGCGCCGTGATCAGCCGGCGCTTCATCCCGCCCGACAGCTTGTCCGCCTCGACCTCCGCCTTCTCGGCGAGCTGGAACACCTCCAGCAGTTCCCCGATGCGCGCCTCCGCTTCCGCCCGGGACAGCCGGAAATACCGCGCGAATACCTCCAGGTTCTGCCGCACCGTCAGCTCGGTCTCGAGATTGTTCTCCTGCGGCACCACCCCGAGGGAGCGCTTGATCCGGCGCATGTCGGACCGGGCATCGACCCCGAACACGCTCAGGTCGCCGCCGGAGATCGAGCAGGCGCCGTAGATCATCTTCATCGTGGACGTCTTGCCCGCGCCGTTCGGGCCGAGGAAGCCGAAACACTCCCCGGCGCGCACGGCGAAATCGATGCCGCGCACCGCGTCGAACGCGCCGTAGGACTTGCGCAGGCCGCGCGCCCACACCACCCCGTCCGGCCCGGGCGCGGGGGGGGCGGCGGCGGGGCCGGACTCGGGCAGGGTCGTCATCGGCGTTCCCCGAAACGAACGCGGAGCGCCGGGCCGCAGGGGCCGGGCGCTCCGTGCGAGCTGCGCGATCGCGTCGTCTAGCCGCGCTTCTGCATGGTCAGGATGTTGCCGCCCTTCGGATGCGGCTTGAGGTCCACCACGTCCATGACCCGGCGCGCGAAATTGAAGATCTGCTGACCGCCCGAGTCCATCGCGTTCGGGTCGATCTTCTTGCCGTAGTCGGCGAACTTGACGTTAAGCTCGTTTTCGCCGCATACGAGCAACACCTGATAGGTGCACTGGTCGTTCTTCGCGTAGGCCTGCTCGATGATCACCGTCACGGCCTCGCGCACGGCGCCCTGGATGGCAAGCGCGCGGTCGTCCGCGAAGCCCACCTTCTTGCCCAGGAGGGCGATCAGGAAGCACAGCGACTCGGTGCATTCCTGGGAGCAGGTCAGGGTCATCTGGATGGGCGAAAGCTTGCGGCGCGGCAGGAAGGTCGCGCGCCCATCCTTCACGTAGTTGAAGATGGCGGAGCAGCGCGGACACTTGAAGGTGCCCGGCTCGGGAACCTGGAGCGCGGTCTTGCAGACCTGGCACTCGAGGTTGGCGGTGTCGTGAACGGCGACCGAGGTGTCGGGCGCGGCGACCGGGGCGGGCGCCGGCGTCGGGCGGGCCTGCGTGACCGGCCGCGGAACCTGCGGCGTCATCACGTTGGTTTCGGCGCGCGCCACCGGCGGGGCCACCGGCTCGGGGGCGGGGACCGTCGCGGCAGAGGAAGTGGCCGGAGCGCCGCCGCCGCCGCCGGCGATCGTCGTGCGCAGCGTCTCGATCGCCTCCTTCCGCGAGTTGTTGATCTTGAAGAAGGCGTTCAAGCCGAGCATGTCGAAGACCACCTTGACCTTCGGATGCACGCGCACCAGGGCGATCGCGCCGCCCTGCGGGTCCACGTTGTCGGCCAGGTTCACCAGAAAGCCGAGTCCCGTGCTGTTGACGTACTTGATGTTCTCCATGTCCAGCACGAAGCGGATGACGCCGGCGTCCTTCAGCTTGTTGAGGTTCTCCTGGAAGCCGGGGACGGTCTTCGCATCAATCGAACCGGACAAGACGACTAACGCGCCCTTCGCGATGTCCTTCAAGTACTCGACTTCGAAGGTCAGGTCCGGCACAAGTCCTCCTCATCAAAACCGCTCCGCCGGTGCCTCCCGCGTCCGAGGGGAGTGCCGGAAGCGGGCGGATTCTAGCAGGGGGGATTTCGAGGCGTCAAGCAAATTTTCCCCGGCGGCCCTCCCGCCCGTGGCGGCCGGAAAATCGTTGAAAGCGGTCGAGGCGACGATATAATCAGCGACCGTCACGAATGATTACGCAGCGCCGGCCCCGCGCGCGAAGCGTTTCGCGGACCCGGCATGCCACCCTTCGGAGGCCACGATGGCGGCGACCGACAATCTCCAGCGACTGGGCGAGCTGCTGCTCGAAGAGGGCGTGATCACCGCCGAAGAGGCCGCCAAGGCGGTCGAGGAGTCCGGGAAGCGGGAGCACGGCGGCGCCAAGTTGCTGATCCAGGCGAACCACATCCGCCGCGAAGAGTTGGCCGCCCTGCTGGCGAAGAGCTTCGAAATCCCGCAGATCGACCTCGCCGTCACCCCCTGCAATCCCGAGGCGATTGCGCTCGTCCCCGAGGCCACCGCGCGCAAGCACGAGATCCTGCCGGTCGAGAAATTCGGCGGCATTCTGTGCATCGCCCGGCAGAATTACTTCAATCGCGCGGCCATCATCGACCTGCGCCGCACGACGGGGCTCAAGATTGCGGTTTTCCAGGCGAACGAGGAGCAGGTCCAGGCCGCCATCGACCACTACTACGGCGGCCAGGCGGCGCCGGCGCCGGCAGCGGCGGGCGCTGCCGCCCTGGGCGCCGCGACGCCG
>JACRIP010000046.1 GCA_016220045.1 Planctomycetota bacterium | reverse complement strand
GGGCCGCGGGCGGCGCCGCCGGGGCGGTTCCTGTGCGTGCCGGAGGTGGCGGTGATCGACCTGTATGTGCCGTGAGAGGGGGGGGGGGGGATGGTGCTGTACCTTGCCCACATCTCTCCGCTGGACACCGGCGCCCCAAAAGCCCTGACTCTAGCGACGATGCGGGTATCTCAGCACTTCCTGGCTGCGGCCACCGTCGGCCTCGTACTCGTACTCGTACTCGAATTCCCTGTGCGTTCGAGTACGAGTACGAGTACGAGATACGAGTACGATCGAAAAGACAGGTCGCCCCTGACGGTGTCCAGCAACCCCAGTTGTGGGTAAGGATCAGGAGAGGGTGGGGGGGCAGGGCGGCCACCGGAACCGTCAAACACTCCGCCCGGACCGGCGGCTTGCGCGCCTGCGCGCCCATCGGGTACAATCCGAGGCGTCAACGCGCGGCCTGGGCGCTGCCTGAGTCTGCTGGAGAACTTCATCATGCCTTCCCCCTTCCCCGGAATGGACCCGTATCTCGACCACGCCGACCGCTGGACGGATGTTCATACCCGGCTCATGGTGGAATTGGGGAATGTGCTTGCCGAGCGTCTGCGGCCCCGGTACATCGTCGCCGTGGAGCAGCGCACGTTCATCCAGCAGGCGGACGAGCTGGTGCTGCACGGCCGGCCGGATGTCGCCGTGGCCGACCCGGAGCGGCGGAATCCGGCCATCGGCGCCCCGTATCCGGGCGCCTCGTCGGGAGCGGCCATCGCCGCCACGCATCGGGTGGTAACCCTGCCAATCCCCGAGGAGCGGCACGAGCGATTCCTGGAGCTCCGCGAGGCCGGATCGGGCAAGGTGATCACCGTCATCGAATTGCTTTCGCCCACCAACAAGCATCGCGGAACGGGCCGTCGAGCGTACCTGCGCAAGCGCCGCCAGGTGATCGAGAGCCGAACGCATTTGGTCGAAGTGGACCTGGTGCGTGGCGGTCGTCGCCCGCCGTTCGAGCCCGCGCCGCGCGCCGACGGGTACTACATTCTGGTTTCGCGCGCCGCCCAGAGACCGCGCGCCGACCTCTACGAGTTCGGCGTGCGCGATCCGATTCCGGAGTTTCCGCTGCCGCTCGGGCCGGGCGACGCGGAGCCGAGCGTGGCGCTGCGGCCGATCCTCGACACCGTCTACGACCGGGCGGGATTCGACCTGCGCATCGACTACCGCGCTCCGGCCCTGCCCCCGCTTTCGCCCGCCGATGCCGACTGGGCGCGCGCGCTGCTGGCCGGCGTGCGCCCGCCACGGTAGCTGCGAGTGCGGCGTGGGGCATTGCGATGCGGGGCTTGATTCGTTCGCGTCCTGCGAATAGACTAGTCTCATGCACATCCTCTCGCGGAAGATGTTGCGCGAGTTCTGGGCCGCGCATCCGGACGCCGAGGCCTCTCTGCGCGGCTGGCACAAGACCGCCAAGGCGGCCGCCTGGGGTTCGTCCGCCGCGGTACGGCGGGACTTTCCGAGCGCAGACCAGGTCGGGACGCGCACCGTGTTCAATATCGGCGGGAACAAGTACCGTTTGATCGCCGTGATCCACTTCGACCGCGGCCGGGTCTACGTGCGCCACGTCCTGACGCACGCGGAGTACGACCGCGGCAGGTGGAAGGACAAGTGAGAAGGTAGACTCTATGAGCACGCGTACTTTGTCGGCCCGGCGCCCGCGGGACACATACTTCGAGTTGGTTCGGCGGTTCCCGCTCCGGCCGCTGCGTTGCGAGCGGGACCTGGACGCCGCCACGAGCCTCATGAACGAGCTGGTCGACCGCGTGCGGCTTGACTCCGACGAACAAGACTACCTCGACGTGCTTTCCGACCTGGTGGAGAAGTACGAAGAGAAGCACCATCCGATTCCGCCACCCAGCGATGCGGACTTGCTGGCCTTCTTGATTGAACAGAAGGGGGTAACGCAGGCGGAGGTGGCACGCGGTGCGGGCCTGGCGGTCTCGACCGTGTCCGAGGTACTTTCCGGGAAGCGGCGGATCGCCCGTGCGCACATGGGAGCGTTGGCGAGGTTCTTCCGCGTGTCGCCGGCCGTGTTTGTTGCGGACGAATGAGTCGGCCGCAGGGCCGTGGCGTTCGCGGGGGGCTGCCCTGTGCGTTCGCCGAGCAACTCGTGGCGATGCTCTTCCGGGTCGTGCTCCTCGCGCCTGGGCGGCTCCTGCGCCAGTCCCCCCCCTTTCGCACAGACGCCACTCCCGGGTCCGATTCCTTGCCCTCCCAGATGTATGGGGGTCCCCGTCCGCGCCGAGATCGCCAGCGTACGGGCATCCTGTCGCGTCCGCGCCGCCTCCCGCGTCCAGCATGGGTGCGCGGCCCTCATTCCCGCCCAGCGGCACGCGCCCGGGAGAGTGACTCTCGTGGGGTGCGCTGCAACATCGAATACTGCAGATTATGTTGCACTTATGAGCGCTACGTGGTGTGGGGCGGCGGATGCGGCCGGCACGTCCTAATGTTGCGCATCTCGGGTTGACTTCGCGCGCGGGGCGTGCTAGCGTGTAGACGCTCCGCTTCGAGGATCGCCCGATGCCCGACCGTCCGCCCGACCGTCTGCCCGCCGAACTCGCCGTACCCACCGGCCCGCCGCCGGGTTGGGTCCGCCTCTCCGAAGCCGCCGCGATTGCCGGCGTCGCGCGCGAAACGGCGTGGCGCTGGGTCGAGCGCGAGCTGCTGCCCGTCCACCGCGCCAACGCCAAGCGAGCCTACGTCAACCCCGCCGCGGCCCGCGAGCTGGCCCGGTCATGGCCGTGCCCCTCCTGTGGGCGCGAAATGCCCGGCCCTGCCGCGTTGACCGCTCATGTCGAAACGCTGCACACCGACGCCGGCCCGCCTGCGCGTACGGGTTGGCGCTGCCCCGCGCCCGCTTGCGCAGAGTGGATTCCCGATGCGGCGTGCTTCGCCGAACACCTGAATCGGCACGCCCATGAGCGGGCGGAGGCGGGGATCGGCGAGTTCCCGCCGCCGTACCGGCTCGGCAGCAAGTCCCGTCCCAAGCCCTGCAAAG
>JACRIP010000312.1 GCA_016220045.1 Planctomycetota bacterium | reverse complement strand
CGGGGAGCGCGGCCGGCGCCGGCGCCGAGGCCGGGCGGCGGCGCGCGTCGGCCGAGGCGCCACTGGGCGCGACGCCGGTGCGGGCGCAGGCGCCGATTGTGCCCGGAGAATTCGCGGCCGCGGCGGTCGCCTCGGGCGGCGTGGCCGGGTCGCCTGCCGCCGCACGGCGCCCGCTGCCGAAGCCGGTGGTGGCGGCGCTGTTCGCCGGGTTCCTGGTGCTGGTGCTATTCGCGTCCAAATGGGTCGGCGGCCGGATCGCCGAGCAAGTGCTGGGTCCGGCGCCGATCGCCAGATAGGCTTTCCGATGACCGACATGATCTACCTCGACAACAACGCCACCACGCCGGTGCACCCGGCCGTGCTGGAGGCGATGCTGCCGCTCTGGCGCGCGGGCGGGCACGGCAATCCCTCGAGCGCGCATGGGGTCGGGCGGGCGGCGCGCAAGGCGCTCGCCGAAGCGCGGGAGACGGCGGCGCGCGCGCTCGGGGCGCGGCCGGACGAGATCGCCTTCGCGCCGAACGGTACGTGCGCTGACAACGTAGCGTTGCTCGGGACCTTTGCGCTGCGCGGCTGGCGCGGCCACCTGGTGACCGCCGCGATCGAGCATCCGGCGGTCCTGCGCGTGGCCGAGGAGCTGGAGCGGCGCGGGGTCGCGGTGACGCGCGTCGGGGTCGATGCGAGCGGCGTGGTCGACGTGGCGGCGGTGCGCGCGGCCCTGCGCCCGGACACGGCGCTGGTCAGCTTGATGCTCGCGAACAACGAGGTCGGCACGCTGCAGCCGGTGCGCGCGGTGGTCGAGCTCGCGCGCGCGCGCGGCGTGCTGGTGCACTCGGACGTGGTGCAGGCGTTCGGGAAGGTCCGCGTCGACGCGGAGGACCTGGGCGTGGATATTCTCGCACTGTCGGCGCACAAATTCCACGGACCCAAGGGTGTGGGGCTGCTCTATGCTCGCAGCGGGCGCAAGCTGGGGCCGCAGGCGTGGGGCGCAGGGCAGGAGCATGGGCTCTTCCCGGGCACCGAGAACGTCGCCTACGCGGTCGGGATGGCCGAGGCGATGCGGCGGGCGAGCGCGGAGGTCGCGGCATACGGCGTGCACACGCGCGCCCTGCGCGACCGGCTGTGGGATGGCTTGGCCGCGCGCGTCTCCGGAATTCACCGCAACGGCGACCCGGCGCGGATGCTGCCGAACACGCTGAATTTCTCCTGCGACGGGGTCGAGGGGGACCAGCTCATGATGAACCTGGATCTCGAAGGCGTCGCGGTCTCGACCGGTTCGGCGTGCCATTCGGGCGCGATCGAGCCGTCGCACGTGTTGACTGCGATGGGGTGTTCGCCGGAGCGCGGGCGCGGGGCGCTGCGCGTCAGTCTGGCGGGCGAGACCCGGCCGGAGGAGATCGAGCGCGTGCTGGCGCTGCTGCCGGCGGTCGTGGAGCGGCTGCGGGCGCTGGGGGGCGGGGGGGCAGGGGGGCAGGCGGATCTTTTGCGGGAAGTCCACCAGAAACGATAGCCTCCGGATACACGGAACACACCGAAACCCCACGCACCGAATTGAGGAAGACATGGCGCATACGATCCTGATCATCGACGACACGGTGCACATTCTCGAGATCACCAAGCACTTCCTGCAGCAGGAAGGTTATGAGGTGAAGACCGCGTCGGACCCGTACCAGGGGATCGAGATTGCGAAGGCGGGGGGGATCGACCTGATCGTGCTCGACATCATGATGCCGGGTCTGAACGGGTATCAGGTGTTCGAGATCCTGAAGAAGGACCCGAACACGGTGGCGATTCCGGTGATCATGCTGACGGCGCGGGCGGTGATCGAGAACACGCCGCGGCCGTTCTTCTATGGGCTGTACGGAGTGTTGTCGAAGCCGTTCCAGCGGTGGCGGCTGGTGCAGATGGTGAAGGACATTTTCGCGCTGATGGATGCGGGGCAGACCGAGGGCGAGGTGAAGGAGGCGGCGAAGAAGTGAGCGCGCGGGCGGGGAGGGGGGAGCGGAGGGCTTGTAGATTGAAGAATGTAGATTGAAGATTGAACGCCGGGGCGGGAGCGGGGTGCGGCGCGGTACCGCTCCCCGGTGGGCATGAGCTGGGCCGGGACCGTGATTGGAGGGAAGCCGGTGAGTTTGGTGCGGGTGCTGCTGATCGTGGTGGGTGGGCTGTGCGTGGCGCTGGGGGTGGGCCCGGTGGGGGAGGCCGGGGCGCAGACGCCAGGCGGCGGGGGCGGCGGGGGGCGGGGTTTGTGCGACAAGTGCTCGGAACTGGCCGTCATCGCGAACGTCGGCACCTGCAAGGACTGCGGCGGGTACACTTCGAGCGGGGCCTACTCCCTGTGTGGGGCCTGCGCGCTCAAGCGCGGGATCTGCATGGGCTGCGGTGCTCCCTTGCCGGCGGCGGCCCTCGTTCCGGCTGCCGGCGCGGCGGTGATCCGGATCGCGACGCGCGACCGCTGGACGCTGACCGGGACGCTGCTCACCCCGGCGGTCGCCGCGCCGCGCGGCGTGGTGATCCTGCTGCACATGCTGAACCGGACGCGCGCCGATTGGAACGAGCTGGCGCCGGCGCTGCAGGCGGCGGGCTTTGCGGTGCTGAGCATCGACCTGCGCGGGCACGGGCAGAGCCTGCAGGTGGACGGCAAGGAGCGGACCTGGCAGGGCTTTGCGGCGGCGGACTTCGAGGCGATGCGCGCGGACGTGGCGGCGGCCAAGTCCTATGCGGCGGAGCGGGCGGGCGCGGCGGGCAAGCCGGTGATCCTGATCGGGGCGTCGATCGGCGCCAACCTGGCGCTGCTGGACGGGGCGGACGATGCGCAGGTATGGGCGGTGGCGTTGCTCTCGCCGGGCCTGGACTACAAGGGGTTGAAGACGGAGGAGGCGCTGGGGCGTTACGGTGATCGCCCGATCTTCATGGCGGCGAGCGCGGACGACGAATCGGCGGCGAAATCGACGGACAGGCTGGCGGAACTGGCGGCCGGGGAGCTGACGCTCAAGCGGTACCAGGGCGCGGGCCACGGCACGCAGATGTTCGGCAAGGAGGACGGGCAACCCGGCGATCTCCTGAAGAGCCTGGTGGCGTGGGTGGAGGGCGTGGTGGCGAAGTGAGCCGGGGGGGGGAGAGGGGAGAGCAGGGGGAGTCGGGGAGGGGCGGGGGGGGGCGGGGGGGGGCGTGGCGGAGGAGGGGAGGCGGGCGGCGTGTGGATTGTAGATTGAAGAATGTAGATTGAAGATTGACGAGGGGAGGCGAGGGCCGGAGTGGGGGGCATGTCGGGCATCGACGGGTCCGGGCGGCTACGGGGCGGCGCTCGCACCGGGTCTCGCCCGGGCGAGTGCGGGGACGGCATCGGGGTGCGGGTGGTGGGTGCGGCGGGGATCCGGTCGGCCTTTGCCCTTGAGCCTCTCCGCTCTTTGCCGTACAATCCTCGGTGCGGGTCGGTCGCGACGCTGTGTGGGCACTGTAGCCCATCGGGATCGCCGAAGCGCCGGATGGCTGCGGTACATCGCTTTTATGGCGGCCCCTGCGGGGGGAGTTGCGCCCTGCCGCAGTAGTCGGGTGAATCCCCTTCTCTCAATTCTGGACGATCGAGATGATCGAGCGACTCGTCATCCGGGGCTTTCGCCTGCTTCGAGATGTGGATGTGTCGCTGGCACCTCTGACCGTGCTGGTCGGCGCGAACAACACCGGCAAGACCTCGGTGCTGCAGGCGCTGGCGCAGTTGAGCGGGAAGACACTGAGCATTGCGGACTCGTGGCGACACTCCGGGAGCGCGTCAGTCGCTGTGACGGTCGCGATGGGCGAGCCGACGAGTTCGGTCACCCTGACGATGCTGGCAAGCCGGGCGCAACCTCAGGCGCTCGTAGAGGGCGGCAAGGGAGCCTGGTCCGGGCTCCGCCCCTGCATGCTCATCGAGTTGCCACGCGGCGGCGCGGCCATGGACGGCACTGTCGTTCCCGATCACGCGGGCCCACCGCCGCTTCTGGGCGACGGCACGGGCCTCGCGAGTCTGCTCGATCATCTCCAACGGCGTGACCGGAATCGCTACGACCGTTTCGTTGCCGCAGCGAAGAAGACGATCCCCGGCCTCCAGGACCTGACCCTCATCGCACTGAGCGGAGAGCAGAGATCAGTTCGCCTGCACATCGAGGGTGGATTCGAAATCCCCGGTTCCTCCGCCTCGGCCGGCGTACGGTCGCTCCTGTATTTCCTCGGACTCGCCTACCACCCGACCCCGCCCGCCCTTCTGCTCGTCGAGGAGCCCGAAACCGGGCTGCACCCCACCCGCCTACAGGAAGTGGTGACCTTGCTCCGCGAGCTCACGACCGGCGAGCACGGCGGGACGCGTACCCAGGTCGTACTGACCACCCACTCGCCCTATCTGCTCGACCATGTGCATCTCGGCACCGACCAGGTTCTGGTGTGTCGGCGTGGACCGGAGGGGGACGCGCTCATCCAGCCCGCCGACCCGGATCGTCTGAAGACCTTCCTGGGCGAGTTCATGCTCGGCGAGGTCTGGTTCAACCAGGGCGAAGCCGGTCTCGTCGCCGGCCCCAGCCAGCCCGCCGAGTCGGCCGGCTCATGACGCGCGTTCACTTCGTCGGCGATGGTCCTCGGGACGAAACCATGCTGCCGCCCCTCGTTGAGAACCTGCTGTCGGCCCACCACGGCCGCAAGGTCGTCGTGACGCCGAGCTTTGCGGGCTGGGCGCGGCTGCATGCCAGAGGCTACCCCCGCAAGGTCCTCTTCGCTTGCCAACAGGCGGCCGACGAATGTGCCAGCGGGTTGGTCGCGACCGTGGATCGGGACAAGTCACCAGGGCGATCGCGGCTCAGGGACTTGCACGAGGGAAGAGCGGCGGCCCGGGCCATGCTGATTGCTTTGCCGATTGCGCTGGGCGAGGCCGACCCTCACGCGGAAGCGTGGCTGGTGGCCGATGCGGCGACAGTTTGCCACGCCCTGGACATGCCTGCGGATGCCTTCGCCGCGGCTCCCGGCCTCCCGCCGAAGGACCTGCTGGAGCACCTGTGGCAGCTCAGCCCCCAGCGTAGGGACTCCGAGAAATTTCCTCTGGACCTGCTCCGGCACCTCGCCGCGCACCTCTCCGCGCACGTCGCCGAGGCCCATCCTACCTGTGGATTCCGTGCTTTCGCGGCTGAGGTGCGCTCGGAACTCGGTCCGATCACATGATCGGCAGGCGCCTCGGGAGCCGGCGAGCGACTCGATCAGGTCGAACACCCAGCGTCTGCCAACGCGGCCGAGTTCCCGCGAGCGCTGCGTAGCGCGCGCGGCTGTCCCGCATGACCTCGCGGCGCAGGCCGGAAGGCCCGCGACGAGAACGCCCAGGGAATTCGACCCGCGCAGCCTTTGGAAAGGCTTGTGCCCGCCCTGGGGCAGGATGGCCGATCCGGATCGGCAGCGGCCGGCCACGCCAGGGCGCCCACCAGGGGCTCCCCTACAGAGAATCCCCGGTCGTCGCCTCCCGGCGTGCAAACGCAGGGCAGCCGACCATCCGTGTTCCATCCGCAGGGGGCGGAGATGACGAGCCGCAAACCCATCCGCATCCTCGCGGCCGAGGATTACCCGGCGAACGCCGAACTGCTCAAGGAGTGCCTCACCGGCGGCGGGTATCAGGTGGAAATCGCCGTGAACGGCGAGGAGGCGCTCCGCCTGGCCTTCGCCGCTCCGCCGGACATCATCCTGCTCGACGTCGTCCTGCCCAAGCTGGACGGATTCGAGGTCTGCCGGCGCCTCAAGGAGAACAAGGCGACCTCGGGCATCCCGGTCCTCATCGTCACCGCGCTCGACTCGGACCGCGACAAGGAGCGGGGCATCCAGGCGGGCGCCGACGACTTCTTGAACAAGCCGCTCAACATCTTCGAGGTGCTGACGCGCGTGCGTTCGCTCCTGCGCGTGCGGTGCCTGTCGACCGATCTGGAGCGCGCTCTCGATTACATCCGGGACCTCGATCGCGGTGGGCCCGGCACCTGGCCCGGCGGGTGGCGGCCGGAGAGGGAGGACGACGACACGGGCGGCGGCGGCGCCGGCGTGCGCGCGACCCTGCTGCCGCGCCCGCCGGGGCCGAAAAGCGGACACGCCGTGCCGCCCCCGCCCAAACCGCCGCCGACCGATGCGACCTAGGCGCAACACCCGGCGGCGGAGATGGGTACGGGATTGCATGGAGTCCGCCCCGCCGCAACGCACGCGGCAGGCGATTCCGCCTGAAGAGGCTGTCGTAAAACGTGCCGGGAGGGCGGAATCGGCGAGCTGGCGGGGCGGACACGGGGGT
>JACRIP010000311.1 GCA_016220045.1 Planctomycetota bacterium | reverse complement strand
CGCAGGAGCCACTCGCGGGTCTCGTGAATGTTGCGCCCGGTCGACAGGTCCATCACCGTGTCCGCGCCCCAGCGCGTCGCCCAGACCATCTTCTCGACCTCCTCGGCGATCCCCGAGGCGACCGACGAGTTGCCGATGTTGGCGTTGATCTTCACCAGGAAGTTCCGCCCGATGATCATCGGCTCGGTCTCCGGGTGGTTGATGTTGGCGGGAATGATCGCGCGTCCGGCGGCGACCTCGTCGCGGACGAACTCCGGCGTGATCGCGCGGGGCGTGCGGGCGCCCCAGGAGTTTCCCGGATGCTGCGGGCCGGCGGGGGCCTCCTGGCGCTGACGCTCGCGGATGGCGATGAACTCCATTTCCGGCGTGATCAGGCCGCGGCGCGCGTAGGCCATCTGGGTGACGGCGCGGCCGGGGCGGGCGCAGAGGGGCTTGCGGCGTGCCCCGAAGCGCACGGCGTCGAGGCGCGGATCGGCGGCGCGACGGCGGCCGTAGGCGGAGGAGACGTCGGCGAGCTCGACGACGTCGCCGCGTTCGGCGATCCAGGCGCGGCGGATCGGCGGCAGCCCGGCCGCGAGGTCGATCACGGCGGCCGGATCGGTATAGGGTCCCGCGGTGTCGTAGACGGTGACCGGCGGGTTGGGGCGCTCTTCAACCTGCGCGCCGGCAGCCGCTCCCGCGGAGGGGGCGGGCCGGCGCGTCGGCGTCTGGGCGATTTCGCGCATCGGCACGCGCACCGAGGGATGCAGCGTGCCGGGCACGTAGACCTTGCGCGAGGCCGGCAGGGGGCCTCGGGTAATAACCTCAAGCCGGACCGGGGTCGGCGGCGGGGTGGGCGTCGCGGCGGCGGCGG
Source organism: Planctomycetota bacterium (assembly GCA_016220045.1). Lineage (GTDB taxonomy): Bacteria > Planctomycetota > MHYJ01 > WSZJ01 > JACPWG01 > JACRIP01. Next base: position 2,456 of record JACRIP010000311.1, on the reverse strand, counting down.
ACTCCGGTTTCGCGGCGGTGGTGGCGGCTGCGGCTGCGGCGGGGGTGGTTTTCATGATCGACGGGCGCCTCTCAACGTCGGTGGATCTGGTCGAGCGCCTGCTCCAGCTCGGCCGGTTGCTGGACGGGCGCGCGGCAGGTGAAATTCTCGCACACGAAAGCCGCGGGCTTGCCGCCGGGCGCGGCGAGGCCCTTGGCGAAGGGGATGAGCTGCTCGATGGGCGCGCGGGCGGCGGCGTCCGCGGGGAATAGGGCGATCACCTGTTCCGGGCAGAAGCGCGCGCGCGCGACGGCGGCGAGCGCCGCGAGGGCCGGATCGGCGGGATCGCCGGTAAGCAGGACCTCGCGCGTCGGCCCGGCGGCGAAGAGCTGGGCGGAGAGGAGCATCGGATAGGCCTCGGGCTGGCCCGCCAGCGTCGCGGAGAAGGCGGCGAGGATCTTGCGTCCGCTCTCCTCGAGGGCGACGTCGCCGGTGAGGCGGCCGAGACGCAGGCAGACGAGCGCCGCCACCGAATTCGAAGAGGGCGTGGCGCCGTCGTACACCTCGCGGGTGCGGGCGATCAGGGGTTCGCCGTCGTGCGCGGCGAACCACAAGGCCCCGCCGCCCGCCTCGTCGCCGAAGCGGCGCACCAGGTCGAGGGCGAGCCGGCGCGCTTCGGCAAGCCAGCGCGCGTCGAAGGTCGCTTCGTAGAGGCCGGCGAGGCCCCAGGCGACGTAGGCGTAGTCTTCCGCGAAGGCAGGCACGTCGGCCTTGCCCGCGCGGTAGCGGCGCAGCAGGCGCCCGTCGCGCTGCAGGGTGCCGAGCACGAAGTCGGCGGCGCGCGCGGCGGCGGCGAGATACTTCGGCTCGCCGAGCGCCGAGCCGGCGAGCGCGAGGGCGCGGATGAGCAGCCCATTCCAGCCGGCGAGAACTTTGTCGTCCTTGTGGGGCCGGACGCGGCGGGCGCGCGCGGCGAGGAGGCGGACGCGGGCAGGCCCGAGCGCGCGCGCGAAGGCGGCGGGCTCGATCCCCTCGGCCTGAGCGAAGGCCGCGCACTCGACCTGCACGCGCAGGATGGACTTGCCTTCCTCGAAATTGCCGGCGGCGGTAACGTCGTAGAAGCGGGCGATGCGTTCGGCTTCGGGGCCGGCGCCTAGCGCGGCGGCGATTTCGGCCGGCGTCCAGAGGTAGAACTTGCCCTCGACGCCCTCGCTGTCGGCGTCTTCGGCGGAGTGGAAGCCGCCGGCGGGATCGGCGAGGTCGCGCAGGCAGTAATCGAGCGTTTCGCGGGCGATGCGCGCGTACTCGGGGTCCTTGAAGGCCTGCCAGGCTTCCAGGTAGGTCCAGGCGAGCAGCGCCTGGTCGTAGAGCATCTTCTCGAAATGCGGGACGTGCCATTCGGGATCGACGGAGTAGCGGTGGAAGCCGCCGCCGGCCTGGTCGTACATGCCGCCGCGGGCCATGTGGTCGAGCGTGCGGCGGACCATTTCGTCGGCGCGACCGTCGCCGGTCTTGCGGCCGAGGCGCAGCAGGCAGGAGAGGGCGTGGGAGCGCGGGAACTTGGTGCGCCGGCCGAAGCCGCCGTTCTGGGGATCGAAGAATGCCCAGAAATTGTCGAGTGCGGAGGCGAAGAGTTTGTCATCGAGCGGCAGGGCGGCGACGGGCGCGGCGCGGTCGGCGAGCAGCTTGACGACTTCGCCGGCGCCGGCGAGGAGTTCGGTGCGGTCGCCGGTCCATTTCTCGTGGAGCAGCTCGAGCAGGCGCTTGAAGCCGGGGCGGCCGTAGCGGTCGTTGGGCGGGAAGTAGGTGCCGCCGAAGAAGGGCTTGAGCTCGGGGGTGAGGAAGACCGAGAGGGGCCAACCGCCGTCGCCCGCCATGGCGATGACGGCGTCCATGTAGACGGCGTCCACGTCGGGGCGTTCTTCGCGATCGACCTTGATCGGGACGAACCAGCGATTGAGGACGTCGGCGATTTCGCGGTTCTCGAAGGACTCGCGCTCCATCACGTGGCACCAGTGGCAGGTGGAATACCCGATGGAGAGGAAGATCGGCTTGTCTTCGGCCTGAGCGCGGGCGAAGGCCTCGGCGCCCCAGGGATACCAGTCGACGGGGTTATGGGCGTGCTGGAGGAGGTAGGGGGAGGACTCGCGGGCAAGGCGGTTGGCGGGAGCGGGGGCGGGCGGCTCGGTCCCGGCCGGCGCGGGCGGATCGCCGGCGGCGGCGCGCGCAGCGGTCCAGGTGCCGAATGCCAGCCCAAGCAGAGCGAAGAGGGCGAATCTCATGACGACTCCCGTGCGGCGCGTCGGAGGCGAATGCTCGACCCGTCAGGTGAGGCTGGCGCAACGCGGGCCAACCGGGCCACCCCGGGGCGGACACAGGGGTCCGCCCCTACCGGAACCGATGGGCGGGCGTAGGGGCGGACCCCAGTGTACGCCCCGGGTCGGTCGGGCCGCCGGCGGTTGCGGCAACCCCATCGG
>JACRIP010000317.1 GCA_016220045.1 Planctomycetota bacterium | reverse complement strand
GGGCGCGGCGCCGGCGGCGGCGCCTGCGCCTGCGGCCGCTCCGGCCGCGCCTGCGCCTGCGGCGGCTGCGCCGGCCGCGCCCGGACCCAAGCCCGGCGACCCGCAGAAGTAGCCGTGACTTTCGGAGGGATATTGCATGGGGCTCGTGTACGCCGCGATCACCCTGCGGAACCCGCAACACCCGGAGTTGCAGCCCATCGACGTTTCGGCCATGGCGGACACCGACGCCCTGCACCTCTGCGTGCCCCAGCACATCGCCATCCAGCTTCGCTTCCAGACGCTGTACGAGCGTGAGGTGGTGACCGCCGACGGTTCGACCCGGCTCTGTCCGTACGTCGGCCCGGTCGAGTTGCGCTTCGGCAACCGCGCCTGCTTCACCGGCGCGCTGGTCCTGGGCAACGACGTGCTCCTGGGCGCCGTGCCGATGGAAGACATGGACCTGGTGGTCTCCCCGTCGGCCCGAACGGTTACCGTAAACCCTGCGAGTCCGAACATCCCGACCTCCATCGTCAAGTGACGCTGCGGCCGCCGGCGACGGCGTGCCGCCATGAAAGGACGATCGACGATGACCGAGCGCTTCCGGAACTTCATCAACGGCAAATGGGTCGAGTCCCGCACTGGGCGGTGGTTCGAGGACAAGAATCCGGCGAATACCGGAGACGTGATCGGGGAGTTCCCGAAGTCCGATGCCGCCGACGTGGACACGGCCGTGCAGGCGGCGAAGGCGGCCCTGCCGGGCTGGAGCCGGACGCCGGGCCCGAAACGCGGCGAGCTTCTGTTCAGGCTGGGCCGGGTGATGGAGGAGCGCAAGGAGGACCTGGCGCGCACGCTGACGCGCGAGAACGGCAAGATCCTCGACGAGGGGCGCGGGGACGTGCAGGAGGCGATCGACACCGCCTACTACGCCGGCGGCGAGGGCCGGCGGCTCTTCGGCATCACCACCCCCTCCGAACTCGGCGACAAATGGGCGATGACCGTGCGCCAGCCCGTGGGCGTGTGCGGCCTGATTTCGCCCTGGAACTTCCCGATCGCGATTCCGACCTGGAAGATGTTTCCGGCGCTGATCAGCGGCTGCACGGTCATCCTCAAGCCGGCGAGCGACACCCCGCTCTGCGCGGTCAAGCTGGCTCAGGTCTGCGAGGCGGCGGGCATTCCGCCCGGCGTCGTAAACGTGGTCCACGGCGGCGGCGCCGAAGCCGGTACCGCGCTCGCCCGCCACAAGGATGTCCGCCTGATCTCCTTCACCGGCTCCTCGGCCGTGGGCCGCGAGCTGGCGTCGATCTGCGGTCAAGACCTGAAGCGCTGCTCGCTCGAGCTCGGCGGCAAGAACGCCCAGATCGTGATGGACGACGCCGACATGGACCTGGCGCTGAAGGGCGCGCTCTGGGGCGCGTTCGCGACCGCGGGCCAGCGTTGCACCGCGACCAGCCGGCTGATCCTGCACCGCGCGATCAAGGGCGCCTTCCTGGAGCGCCTGGTCGAGGCGGCGCGCAAGCTCAAGATCGGCGACGGCCTCAAGGCCGGCACCGAGATGGGCCCGCTGATCAACGAGGCGCGCCGGACCGAGGTCGCCTCCTACGTCGAAATCGGCAAGGGCGAGGGCGCGCGCCTGGTCAGCGGCGGCGCCGCCCACAAGGCGGGCGAGTGCGCGCGCGGGTACTTCTTCGAGCCCACCATCTTCGACGGCGTCACCCCGGCGATGCGCATCTTCCGCGAGGAGATTTTCGGCCCGGTGCTGTCGGTCGTGACCGTGGGCGACCTCGACGAGGCGATCGCGACGATGAACGATTCGTCCTACGGGCTGTCCTCCTCGATCTATACGAAGGACGTGCGCGCGGCCTTCCAGGCGATGGAGCGCATCGAGTGCGGCATCGTCTACGTGAACGGCCCGACCATCGGCGCGGAGAGCCACCTGCCCTTCGGCGGCATGAAGGACACCGGGAACGGCCACCGCGAAGCCAGCCACACGGTCTACGACGTCTACAACGAGTGGAAGACGATCTACGTGGACTACAGTGGCCGGCTGCAGCGGGCGCAAATCGACAACCAGCCGGCGTAGCCTGATGCTCGCCATCCTCTCCGACATCCACGCCAATCTCGAAGCGCTCGAAGCGGTGCTCCTGCACGCGCGCGAGCGCGACGTCTCGGAGATCGTCTGCCTCGGCGACGTCGTCGGCTACGGTCCCAACCCGAGGGAGACCTGCGCCATCGCGCGCAAGGAGTTCCGCCTCACCCTGCGCGGCAACCACGAGCAGGGGATCGTCTTCTTCCCGGTGGGTTTCAACGAGCGGGCGCGGCGCGCGCTGGAGTGGACGCGCGGCCGCCTGCTCTCCGACGCCTGTTCCTCCACCGAGAACGACGAGCTGTGGCGCTTCCTCTGCGCCCTGCCCGAGCATCGCCTCGAAGGCGACACGCTCTACGTTCACGGCTCGCCGCTCGACCCGGTCACGCAGTACGTCTTCCCGCAGGACGCGCAGGATCCCGACAGCATGAGCCGGCTGTTCGCGCGCATCGACCGCCGCGCCTTCTGCGGGCACACGCACCAGCCGGGCGTCTTCATCGAGGGCGAAGGCTACAAGCACCCGGACGAACTCAACGGCACCTACACTCCGGGCGAAAAAAAGATCCTGGTCAACGTCGGCTCGGTGGGCCAGCCGCGCGACGGCGACAACCGCGCCTGCTACTTGACGTTCGATGGCGCCACGATGAAGTGGCACCGGGTGCCCTACGACTACGGGCGGACGAAGGCGAAGATCTTCGAGATCAAGGAGCTGTCACCCACGTTCGGCGATCGACTCGAAAAGGGGACGTGAGGGTGGGGCTGAGAAGTGCGGATTGTCCCATTGTCGCATTTTCACATTGTCCCATTAGACGCTCTTGGGCAACGCGGGCGTACCGGGCCGCACTGCCGGTGGTTCGGTCGTTTCTCGGTCTCGGTATCCCCGCGGGATCCGCGGGCGAACGCCTCGGTACGCCCACATGGCCGGCGAGTGTCAATGAGACAATGTGACAATGCGACAATGTGACGGTTCTCTGCTCCCCCCGCGGCGTTGCGCCACCCTGCCGGCTCCGGCTTCCCTCCACGGTTCCGCGTGAACATCTACCTCGACCACGCCGCGACCACCCGCCCGCACCCGCGCGCCCTTGCGGCCTGCGCCGAGGTCGCGGCGCGCTGCTTCGGCAACCCCTCCAGCGTTCACCCGGTGGGGCGGGAGGCGCGCCGCGTCCTGGAGGAGGCACGCGCCCGGGTCGCCTTCCACCTCGGGGGAGGGCCCGACGAACTGATCTTCACCGGCGGCGGCACCGAGTCCGACAACCTCGCGGTCCTCGGGCTGGCGCGCGCCGCGGCCCGCGCCGGGCGCGGACGGCACGTGATCACCGCCGCGGTCGAGCACCACGCGGTCCTGCACGCGGTCGCGGCGCTGGCGCGCGAGGGCTGCCGCACCACCGTGCTCCCGGTCGACAACGACGCGCGCGTCCGCCCGGCGGATCTCGCCGCCGCGCTCGCGCCCGACACCGCGCTGGTGTCGATCAGGCTCGCCAACAACGAGCTCGGCACGCTCGCGCCGATCGCCGAGCTCGCCCGCCTCGCGCATGAGCAGGGCGCGCTTTTCCACACCGACGCCGTGCAAGCGCTCGGCAAGCTGCCGATCCGCGTGTGCGAGCTCGGCGTGGACGCGCTCTCGGTCGCGGCGCACAAGGCCTACGGGCCGAAGGGGGTGGGCGCGCTCTGGCTGCGTGCCGGGACGCCGCTCGAGCCGCTGACCTGGGGCGGGGCGCACGAACGCGGCCTGCGCCCGGGCACGGAAAACGTCCCCGGCGCCGCCGCCTTCGCCGCCGCACTCGACGCCGTGCTGCCCGACCTGGACGCGCACGGCGCACGCATGGCCTCCCTGCGCGACCGCCTCCAGGCCGAGTTGCTCGTGCGCATTCCGGGCGCGCGCGCCCTCGGCGCCACGGCGCCCCGCGTGCCCAACGTGCTCAGCCTCCTGCTCGAAAAGGTGGCAGGGGAGGCGATGGTGCTGGCGCTCGGCCGCCTCGGCATCTCCGTCTCCTCCGGCAGCGCCTGCATGTCGGCGACGCGCGAGCCCTCCCACGTGCTCCGCGCCATCGGCCTCACCCCCGACCAGGCCGCGTGCTCGATCCGCTTCTCACTGGGGATCGACACCACCGCAGCCGAGATCGCGGCCGCGGGCGCCGCCACGATCGACTGCGCCGCGCGCTTGCGGGCGCTTGCGCCGTAGGCGGCCCGGGGCCTCGTCGCGGGCCCCGGGCCTGAGCATCTCGCGCGGCGCGGCACCCGCCCGGTACGCCGCGCCCGCGTCATCGGGCCGGCCCGACGGGTCGCCCCTCCGAAATGGGCGTGCCGCGCCGCGCGCGGGGATGCCAGGATGTGGTGCGCCGTCCACAGGTCGCCGCCCGGGGCGTGACGGTCGGACCGCCGCGGTCCCCCGCCCGAACCGTCCGGGCGGAAGTCGGAAGTCGCTCGATCATCGGGAAGGAGGGTACGGGGATGCGTCGCTTGCCGATTCTGGCGCTCCTGGCGCTGGCGCCCGCCCCGGCCGCTGAACGGAGCGCGGGCGGGGCAGGGGCGGGAGCGCGGCCGGGGGGGACGGCAGTGGCCGATTACGCGGTCGGAGCGTGGGTGGTAGCGACGGCGGCGCCGCCCGCGCCGAGCACGCCGCGCGCCCAGGCCAGGTCCTACGCGCCGAGAGGCGGGATCGGGTCTTTGGCGTAGTCAAGGTCTTCGCCGTAGCCGCCCGCGAGGTAGGCGCGCTCGATCAGCGGTTGCAGGTCGACGATCGCGTCCGGGTCGGGGTGCGAAAGCGGCACCCGCAGCCGCGGCAGCCGCTGCGCCAGGAAGAGCGGATACACGTCCGCCGATTTGGCGGGTGCCGCGCGCCGACAGACGATCCGGTAGTGGATCGGCCCGAATCCGTCAAGGACCTCCTGTGGCACCGCCACCGTGTGCTCCCCGCCGCGTAGGAGGTCGATTTCCAGCAGGTTCACCTGGGACTGCACCGCCCGCGCCTGCATGCTGTCGTATTTCGCCGCCGCATCCGTGCCCGCGCACTTGTTGGAGGGGGAGAGCACCTCGATCACCGTGACCACCCGGTTCCCGGTCCGGCGGTCGCGGATTTCGATGAAGGGCTGGGCGTAGTTGGCCTCGGGCAGGAGCACGACCACCGGTTCGTCGAGCACCGCCGTGGCCCCGCCGTCCGCCGGCGCGCCCGGGCGACGCAGGGAAGTGACGACGTCCGGCACGATCTCCCGCCGCGACGACTCGATGACCAGGCGCTCGCCGTGACGGGCGCTGGAGGTGGCGCGATGCGGCCGGCGAGTTCGTCGCGCAGGTAGGTGATAAGGTTGTGATGGAGGTCCGGCCAGATGGCCCGGTGCTCCAGCCAGGGGTCCATGCCGGGAAAGCGGTAGCGCGCGGTCGTGCTCATGCACCCAGTATAGCCAGGCGGGCGCGGGCGAGGCAAGGGCGGGCAGGGCCCGGGGTGGGTGGCCGTCATTGGTTCTCGGCCTGGACCGGCCCACGAATCGGAACGTGACCTCCGTCGTTCTCGTACTCGCTCTCGCTCTCGTTCTCGCTCTCGCTCTCGTTCTCGTACTCGTACT
>JACRIP010000308.1 GCA_016220045.1 Planctomycetota bacterium | reverse complement strand
GGTGGTGGATCTCGCAGAACCCGCGGTGTTGTAGGGGCGGGCCTTGTGCCCGCCCCATGGTGGCAAGGCCTGCAACCGTTGCTGGGTCGGCCACGATGGGGCGGCCACAAGGGCCGCCCCTACAGGACGATGTTCGCCAGGCGCCGCGCGGGGGGGGGGGGGCCGGCCCGACACTTTTGCGACAGCCTCTGAAGGCGGAACTACGAACGAGGTCCGCGCGCGACCGTCAACCGTTGTAATGCCGATGCGGAAGCGCGCGACTAATACCCGCGCACGTAGCGCAGCCACGCCATCGCCGTCCCGCGCGCCTGATCGTAGCGATACGGATAGGCCGACACCTCGACGGCCTGCGCCAACCGCCCCGGCGTGGAGTAGCGATGTTCGCGCGGGATCGCGCGGTTCAGGAACCACCGCGCCGACCGGGTCACGCTGGAGGCCGTTGCATAGCCCCAGATGCCGACGCGCAGTTGGAAGACGCCGATCGAATCGCGATCGCCGTACGTCAGGTTGCGCATGCCGGACTCCACCACGGCCGCCTCGAACATCGCCACCTTCACCTTCTCGCTGGCATGGGCGCGCAGCGCCTCGCGATAGATGGTCCGTGCGACGTCCGGGTTGCCGGGCGGATGCGCGTAGGCGCTCGGCGCCAGGCCGCACAGGCCGAGGAGCAGCGCACTGCTCACGAGCGCCTTGGCGATCCGCGGAAGCCTGCCGTCGCGAGTGTGCGGGTTCATGGTCCTCTCCTGAAGGGAAGCCGTGCCGTGCCCGGTCGGGCCGCAACGCCCTGCGCGCGTATCCGGGGAATCTCCTCCGCAACCCCCGGGCCCGCGAATGAAGTTTCGCCCCTCGCCGCATCTGTGCATGCCGCCGAGAGTTCTGTGAGACAGCCCGAGCGCGGACGGAGGTCGATCGCGGCGCGTCCCGGGTCTTGGAGGGGGAATACGCACGTCGTGTAAGCGGCGGTTTGCACCGCCCGGCGTGCGGCGTGGCCCGTGGCTCCCTACTGCGGGGGAGGTCGAATCGCCGGCAAGCAGGAGCGCGGCTGGGTACCCTGCGCCCGAAAGCCGAGCGACGAGGATTGAATTCGCCGGTGCGTTCTGGTAGTGCTGACAAAGGGATTCGGAACGTGGGTCGTGGGTCATGGGAGGAATCGACATGTCGGACGGAGCGGAACTACCGGGGCGTGGCGGCGCAGCCGACGAATCCGTGCGGGAGGTCGCTGCCCTCCGGGCGGCGCTCCGCAACAGCGAGGAGGAGCGGCAGCGGCTGGGAGCGACGCTCGACTCCATCGGCGACATGGTCACGGTCCAGGACCCGGACTTCCGGATCATCTTTCAGAACAAGGCGATGCGAGACTGCGTGGGAAACCACGTCGGCGAGTACTGCTACTCCGCCTACGAGAGGCGGGATTCGATTTGCACCGACTGCGCCATGCGCGAGGCATTCCGGGACGGCGCCGTACATCGGCTGGAGAAATCGCTGGCCGTCCCGGGCAGACCCGAACGGATCGAGATCGTCGCGTCCGCGCTGCTCGACCGGGACGGGATCTGCCTCGCGGGGATCGAAGTCGTGCGGGACCTGACCGAGTTGCGGCGCGCAGAGGCGACCGTGCGCGCGAGTCACGAGCAGCTCCTGAAGTCGCATGCGGAACTCGTCGCGACCCAGCGCCAGGTCGTCCAACAGGAGCGCCTGCGCGCCCTGGGGCAGCTCGCCGCCGGCATCGCACACGATTTCAACAATGCGCTGGCGCCGGTGCTGGGCTTCGCGGAACTGCTTCAAGACGAACCCGAGATCCGTCGGGGCACGCCGAAGCTTCGCAGCTACCTCGACATGATCCTCGAAGGCGCCCGGGGCGCGACCGACGTCGTCGCGCGGCTGCGCGAGTTCTACCGCCCACGCGACCCCCAGGAGGACTTTGCTCCGGTCCCGCTGCGCGCCCTGCTGGAGGGGGTGGTATTGCTGACCCGGCCGAAATGGCGGGACCAGGCCCAAGCGGCGGGGCGGACCATCCTGGTGGAGCTGGATCCCGCCTCCCCGCCGGAGGTGATTTGCCACGAGTCGGAGCTGCGCGAGGCGCTCGTCAACCTGCTCTTCAATGCGATCGACGCCCTGCCGCTGGGCGGCACGATCACGCTGCGCGCGCGGGCGCAGGGCGAGCACGTGCGCATCGAGGTGGCGGACACCGGTACCGGCATGTCGGAGGAGGTGCAGCGCCGATGCATGGAGCCCTTCTTCACGACCAAGGGCGCCAAGGGTACGGGGCTGGGGCTCGCGATGGTGCACGGCATCATGCGGCGTCACCAAGGCAGGGTCGAGATCGAGAGCGCGACGGGTCTGGGAACGACCGTGTCGCTGCTGCTCCCGATCGGTCTGCCGTCGGGCGCGGGCGTGGCCACGGCGCCCCCGTCGGGCCCGGTCCGGCGGCTGCGCGTACTCGTGGCGGAAGACGAACCGCTGGTGGGGCGGATGCTGCTGGAGCTCCTGTCCAGCGAAGGACACGCAGTCCAGCTCGCCGCGAGCGGAGTGGAGGCACTGGAGAAGTTCGCCGCCGGCCGTTTCGACGTCGTGCTCACGGATCGGGCGATGCCGGAAATGAACGGCGACGCGCTGGCCCTGGCGCTCAAGCGGGCCGAGCCGGCGATCCCCGTGATTATGCTGACCGGTTTCGGCGCGCTGATGAATGCGCATGGCGAGAAGCCGGCGGGGGTGGATGAGGTGCTCGCCAAGCCGGTCACGCGCGCCGCGCTACGGTCTACCCTGGAGCAGGTATCGGCCCGGTCGATCCGACCCGAGTCGCGCGGAGCTGCGGGCACGTCGAATCCGTCGTCGTGAGCCGGGCGGACGGCGGGCGCGAACGGCGGGCGCAGGCGAGGCACGGAGAATCGTCGAGGACGAGGCCCACCTGGGGGGCCGGTGGCAGAGCCGGCCGCTGAGGCGAGGCGACGTGGCGCTCAACCCCGCCTCTCCCCGCCGCAGGGCATTACCCCCCGCCGAGTTCAGCGGGTGGCGGCGCGCACCAGCGCTCGACGATGCGCTTCAGGTCGGGCATCTGCACCGGCTTGGCGATGTAGTCGTCCATGCCCGCGGCCCGGCACTTCTCCCGCTCTCCCGGAAAGACGTGCGCCGTCATCGCGACGATCGGCACGCGCCGGGCTCCCTGCTCCAACTGCCGGATCGCGGCCGTCGCCTCGTACCCGTCCATTTCCGGCATCTGGCAGTCCATGAACACCACGTCGTAGCGGATGCGGGCGATACAGGAGAGGGCCTCGCGCCCGTCGGCGGCATGGTCGGCGCGCACGCCGAGGCGTTCGAGCTGGAAGGCGGCGAGGCGCTGGTTGGCGGGGTTGTCCTCGACCACCAGGGCGCGGGCGCGGTGAAGCGGGGACGGGGCCGCGGCCGGAGGTGGGGTGGGCGCGGCCGCGACCGCCGCCGCGGGCGCCGTGCGCGCGGCCCAGGCGGTCATGAGGGCGTTGAGCAGGGCGGACTGGCGGATCGGCTTGAGCAGGCACGCGGAGATTCCCGCCGCGCGCACGGCCGCCGCGTCCCCCTTCTGCTCGATCGACGAGAGCAGGATCAGGACCGGCGCCGCGAGCGTCGCGTCGGCCAGCACCGCGTGGGCGAGCGCGAGACCGTCCATGTCGGGCATCTGGAAGTCGATCAGGGCAATCCGGTAGGGATCGCCCGCGGCCTGGGCCGCGCGCAGGGCGGCGAGCGCCTCGGTTCCGGAGGCGGCGGCGCCGTTGCGCAAGCCCCAGGCGAGCATCTGCTCGTGCAGCACGCGGCGGTTGACCTCGTGGTCGTCGACCACGAGCACGCGCACCTGGGCCAGGTCTTCCCCCGGGCCCGGAAGCGGGGCCAGCGCCGGGCCGAGCGGCAGGCTCAGGGTGACGCGGAATTCCGCGCCGCGCCCGGGCGTACTCGTCACGTCGATGCGGCCGGACATGAGGGTGAGCAGGCGGCGGCAGATGGCCAGCCCGAGCCCGGTTCCGCCGAAGCGCCGCGTCGTGGAGGCGTCGGCCTGGGTGAACCGGTCGAAGATGAGTTCGAGCTTGTCCGGCGGGATGCCGATGCCGGTGTCTTCCACGGTCAGCTCGATCGCCAGGCCGCCGCCGCCGCCCGGGGCCTCGACCGGGTCGCCGCGCAGGATGACGAACCCGGTGTCGGTGAACTTGATCGCATTGCCCACGAGGTTGACCAGGACCTGGCGCACGCGCGACGCATCGCCGACGACGACGGAAGGGGCGCGTGGCGGGTAGTAGACGATGAGCTCAAGGCCCTTCTTGCGGGCGGATTCGGCGAGCATCGCGCCGATGTCTTCGAGGAGGCTGCGCAGGTCGAAGGGCGCCTCCTCAAGGACGAGGCGGCCGGACTCGATGCGCGAGTAGTCGAGGATGTCGTTGATGACGTTGAGCAGGGAGTCGGCGCTGGAGTGGGCGATTTCCGCCATTTCGCGGGCGTGGGGGGTGAGCGGGCCGTCGAGGAGCAGGCCGAGCATGCCCATCACGCCGTTCATCGGCGTGCGGATCTCGTGGCTCATGACGGCGAGGAATTCCGACTTGGCGCGATTGGCGCCCTCGGCGGCCTCCTTGGCGGCGAGCAGGGCGCGATTGGACTCCGCCAGGGCGGTCGCCTGACGGCGCAGGTCCTCGTGAAGGGCGGCGGCGCGGGCGACGGCCTGGTCGCGCGCGAGCAGAACGCGGAGGATGAGCCAGGTGAGGGAGCCGACGAGGAACAGGAGGAATCCGTAGAAGCCGACTAGGCGCGTCAGTTCGGCGGCGCGTTCGGCGAAGGCGGCGCGCGCGGGCTGGGCGGCGACGACGGCCCAGCCGGTGGTCGGGGAAGGGGCGTAGCCGAAGAGGCAGTCTTCGCCGGTCACGGGATCGGCGCCGGAGGAGGAGCCGTGGTCGCCGGCGAGGGCGCGGGCCACGGCCGGCCAGGCGGCGGCGTCGCGGATTTCGGCCTGGGGCGCGAGGTGGGGATGGGCCGCGAGCCGGCCGTGCTGGTCCGCGAAGCAGACGTAGAGGGAGGAGTTGTGGTTGACCTGGCCGGTCCACTCGAGCAGGGTATCGAGGCGGACCTGGAGGACGAGGATGCCGACGGTCCGGTCGGAATCGCGGACGAGGAAGGCGCCGGCGACGACGTTGCAGGCGGGTTCGGCCTTGCGGCGGTAGATCTCCGAGATATAGGGCGATTTCTGCATGACGCCCCGGTACCAATCGCGGTAGGCGAAGCCGGTTCCGCGCACGGCGGCGACCTCGGGGAGGTCGGCCTGGAGGGAGCCGGCGGGGTCGGTGAGGAGGATGCGGTCGACATAGGGGAAATCCCGGGGGACGTCGTCCATGATGCGGATGGCCTCCGGCCACTGGCCGGCGGCGACGAGCTGCCGGAAGCGGACGCGGGTGGCGAGGGAGGTTCCGAGGTCGCAGAGGCGGTTGAAGCGTTCCTGGAGCTGGAGGGCGGAGAGATCGGCGACGGAGCGGAGGTGATCGGCGGCGCGTTCGGTGAGGTGGCGGCTGCGGGTGAGGTAGCCGTGGGCGGTGAGGCCGACGAGGGGGAGGAGGGCGGTGGCGAGGAGGATGGGGTAGAGCCAGCGGCGGCCGGCGACGAGGTCGGCAAGGCGGCGCAACCAGGCGCCGGGCGCGGGCACGGGCATGGGGGCTCCGTGAGGGCGGTTGGGGTTTGGGGGTTTCGTGGTTGGGGGACTGAGAACGCCGCCCGCATTGTAGTGTCGCGGAGGCGCCAATGCCTGCAAAAAGACCCGGGAGACATGGAAGTCGCCCGGGTCCGAGGTCACAAGTCGCGGCGGATCGGTCTGTGGGGCGCCGCCTACGCGCCGGTCATCGACGTGTGCGGCGCGCCCGGCACCGGCGGCGGCTTGGCCTTCGCCGCGTACTTGTCGAGGACCTTGAGCCGGTTCGCCGCGCGCTCCAGCGCCGCCTCCGCGTGCTCACGGTCGCGCCCGCGCATGCCGTTCGCCAGCAGCTTGAGCGCATGGTCCCGCGCCCGCTTTACGCGCTCCGCGTCGATCTCCGTGACGTGCTCCGCGCTGTCGGCGAGCACGATCACCTTCCCCGCCGCCACCTCCATGAAGCCCCCGGAGAGCGCCATGTGGTGCTCCCCGTGCGCCGAATGGATCTTCACCTCCCCGGTCGTGAGCGTGCACAGGAGCGGCGCGTGCCCCGCCAGGATGCCCAGATAGCCGGTGTGCGCCGGCACCATCACCGAGGTCACCGGCAGGCTCCAGACCGAGCGCTCCGGGGTGACGATTTCGAGCTGAAACGTGTTTTCCGCCATGTCGGGGGACTCCCGTATCGAAGGGCGAGAGCGTTGTCGGGGCGCAAGGCGAGTGGCCCGGCGCGGGGCGCGTCACGACGCGCCCCTACCGCCGTGGGGAGGCGGCACGTGGTCGGAGTCGGTCGCCCGCCGCGCTACCCCTGCATCTTCTTCGCCTTCTCGATCGCCGACTCGATGCCGCCGACCATGTAGAAGGCCTGCTCGGGCAGCTTGTCGTGCTTGCCCTCCACGATCTCCTTGAACCCCTTCACCGTGTCCTTCACCGGCACGTACTGCCCCGCCATCCCGGTGAACGGCTCGGCGACGTTGAACGGCTGGCTCAGGAAACGCTGAATGCGCCGCGCCCGCGCCACCACCTGCTTGTCCTCGTCCGACAGCTCCTCCATGCCCAGGATCGCAATGATGTCCTGAAGGTCCTGGTAGCGCTGCAGAATCCGCTGCACGTCGCGCGCGACCTTGTAATGCTCCGCGCCGACGATGTGCGCTTCGAGCAGGCGCGAGGTCGAACGCAGCGGGTCCACGGCCGGATAGATGCCCAGCTCGGTCAAGCGCCGCTCCAGCACCGTGGTCGCGTCCAGGTGCGTGAAGGTCGTCGCCGGCGCCGGATCGGTGATGTCGTCGGCCGGCACGTAGATCGCCTGCACCGACGTGATCGAGCCCTTCTTGGTCGAGGTGATCCGCTCCTGCAGCGCCGCCATCTCCTGCGCCAGCGTCGGCTGGTAACCGACCGCGCTGGGCATGCGCCCGAGCAAGGCGGATACCTCAGAGCCGGCCTGCACGAAACGGAAAATGTTGTCGATGAAGAGCAGTACGTCCTGCCCTTCCTGGTCGCGGAAGTACTCGGCGAAGGTCACGCCCGAGAGCGCGACGCGCAGGCGCGCGCCCGGCGGCTCGTTCATCTGGCCGAAGACCAGCACCGTGTTCTTCATGACGCCGGAATGGGTCATTTCGAGCCAGAGGTCGTTCCCTTCGCGCGTGCGCTCGCCGACGCCGGCGAAGACCGAGAAGCCGCCGTGCTTGGTGGCGACGTTGTGGATCAGCTCCTGGACGAGCACGGTCTTGCCCACGCCCGCGCCGCCGAAGAGGCCGACCTTGCCGCCCTTCGGGTACGGGGCAAGCAGGTCGATGACCTTGATGCCGGTCTCGAAGACGCGCGGCGTGGTCTCCTGGTTCTCCAGGGAGGGCGGGAGGCGATGGATCGGGTAGTGCTCGGTGGCGTTGACGGGGCCCTGCTCGTCGATCGGATTGCCGAGCATGTCCATCAGCCGGCCGAGCGTGGCGCGGCCGACCGGGACCTTGATGGCGTCACCCGTGTCGAGGACTTCGAGGCCGCGCTGCAGGCCGTCGGTCACGTCGAGCGCGATCGAGCGCACCGTGTCGTTGCCCAGGTGGCCGGCGACTTCCAGGGTCAGCTCGGTCTTCGAGGCCGGGTTGGTCACCTTCAGCGCGTTATAGATCGCGGGCACCGTGCCGCCGGTGAAGGCCACGTCCACGACCGGACCGATGACCTGCAGGATCTTGCCTTTGTTCTGGGCCATAACGACTCCGAGAAGACGAAATGCGGATTGCAGATTGTTCTCTGTGGCGGATCCCTGGTCTCGATTGCGCTGGGGCGTCGATCCGCAACGGCCCTTCGCTCCGCCTGAAGGCGGAACTACGAACGAGCCGCGTGGCCGATCAACAAGGCTTGGCGCTGCGGGCGTTGTACGGTTAGCCCCGGAGCGCTTCCGCGCCGCCGACGATGTCGAGCAGTTCCTTCGTGATCGCGGCCTGCCGCGCCTTGTTGTATTGCAACGTCATGCTGCCGATCATGTCGGTCGCATTGTCCGTCGCATTGCGCATCGCATTCATGCGCGCCGAATGCTCGCTCGCGAGCGATTCCAGGAGCAGCCGGTAGAAGAGCACCTCGACGTACTTCGGAATCAGCCGGTCGAGGATCTCCTTCGGCGAGGGCTCGAAAATGTACTCGATCTCCGCCGCGCCCGCGCTCGCGGTGGCGACGGCGCCCGGCTTCCCCGCGCCGGTCGGGGCCGCGGCGGCCTTCGGCGAGATCGGCAGGAACTGCAGGATCTCCGGCTTGAAGGTGACCGGGTTCACATAGCGCGAGTAGGCGATGTGCACCTCGTCAGTCTTGCCGTCGCTGAAGCGGCTCTGCAATTCGTGAGTGATCGTCTGGATCTGCGCGAAACTCGGCTCCGTGGGCAGGCCCTGCAGCGAGTTGATCAGTTCCTCGCCCGCGCGCCGCAGCGCATCGACCGCCTTGCGGCCGATCGGGAAATACTCGATCTTCACGTTCTTGCGGCCCGCCGCAAAGGTCGCGGCCGCGCGCAGCAGGTTGCTGTTGTAGGCGCCGCACAGGCCCTTGTCGGCCGTGAGCACCACCAGCGTGACGCGCGCCACCTTCTCGCGCGCGCGGAACAGCGGCGAGTCGCTGACCGCTCCGCCGGTGCGCTGCACCAGCCCCTCCAGCAGCTCGCGGATCTTGCCCGCGTACGGGCGAATCGCCAGCAGCCGCCCCTGCACCTTCTTGAGCTTGGAGGCCGAGACCATCTGCATGGCTCGGGTGATCTTCTTGATGTTGTTGACCGACCGGATCTTGCGCCGGATGGTCTTGATGTTCATGATCGCCATGGTCAGTTCCCTCTAGGGGTCGGCCCTGGGTGGAGCAAATGCCACCCCGGGGCGGACATCCCCCTACGCCGGCGGGCTTCGGGGGACAAGCAGGGGGGCGGTTCGCGAACCGCCCCTACCGCTTGAACGAGGCCTTGTAGTCTTCGGCCGTGCGCTTCAGGCTCGCGACGATGCGGTCCCACGCGGCATCGAAGTCCTTGCCGCCCATCTTGTTCGCGGCCTTGATCTCCTGCGCGAGCGCGGGCGCCTTTTCCTTGAGATGCGTGTAGAACCCGATCTCGAAATCCTTGACGCGCTCGATCTCGACGTCGTCGGCGTAGCCGTTGGTGCCGAGCCAGAGGATCGCGACCTGATGCTCGACCGACATCGGCTCGTACTGGAGCTGCTTGAGGATTTCGACCAGGCGCTCGCCGCGGACGAGCTGCGCCTTGGTCGACTTGTCGAGGTCGGCGGCGAACTGCGCGAAGGCGGCGAGTTCGCGGTACTGGGCGAGGTCGAGACGCAGGCGCCCGGCGACCTTCTTCATCGCGCGCGTCTGGGCATTGCCGCCGACGCGGGAGACCGAGATGCCGACGTTGATGGCCGGCCGCACGCCGGCGTTGAAGAGGTCGGGCTCGAGGTAGATCTGGCCGTCGGTGATCGAGATGACGTTGGTCGGGATGTAGGCGGAAACGTCGCCCATCTGGGTTTCGATGACCGGGAGCGCGGTGAGCGAGCCGCCGCCGAGCTTCTCGGAGAGCCGGCTGGCGCGCTCGAGCAGGCGCGAATGCACGTTGAAAATGTCGCCGGGGTAGGCTTCGCGGCCGGGCGGGCGGCGCAGCAGGAGGGAAAGCTGGCGGTAGGCCCACGCGTGCTTGGAGAGGTCGTCGTAGGTGATGAGCGCGTGGCGGCCGGTGTCGCGGAATTCCTCGCCCATGGCGGCGCCGCTGAAGGGGGCGAGGAACTGGAGCGGGGCGGGGTCGGAGGCGCAGGCGCTGACGATGATGGAGTAGTCCATCGCGCCGGCCTTCTGCAGGCGGTCGTAGATCTGGGCGACGGTCGAGGAGCGTTGGCCGATCGCCACGTAGATGCAGGTGACGCCCTCTTCCTTCTGGTTGATCATCGCGTCGATGGCGATGGCGGTCTTGCCGGTCTGGCGGTCGCCGAGAATGAGCTGGCGCTGGCCGCGGCCGATCGGGATCATGGAGTCGATCGACTTCCAGCCGGTCTGGAGGGGCTGGTTGACGGGCTGGCGCTGGACCACGCCGAGGGCCTTGAACTCGACCTGGCGGAACTTCTTGGCGGCGATCGGGCCCTTGCCGTCGATCGGCTGGCCGAGGGCGTTCACGACGCGGCCGAGCAGCGCCTCGCCGACCGGCACCTCGACGATGCGGCCGGTGCACTTGGCCGTGTCGCCTTCCTTGATGTTGCGGTCCTCGCCGAGAATGACGCAGCCGACGCTGTCCTCTTCGAGATTGAGTGACATACCGTAGATCCCGCCGGGGAACTCGATCAGCTCGCCGGCCATGGCCTTCTCCAGGCCGTAGACGCGGGCGATCCCGTCGCCGACCTGCAGGACCGTGCCCACGCTCTCCAGCTTGAGCGCGTGCTCATACTTCGAGATCTCTTTCTGGATGACGGTGGAGATCTCTTCGGGTTTGATCAGCATCGAACGTCCTCGGGACGAAGGGGACAGGGATCGGGGGTCAGGGGCCAGGGACTAGGGGTCAGGACGTAGCGGTCAGGGTCCAGCGATCAGGGGCCAGGACGAAGGGGCGAGCCCGTTCGTCCTGATCCCTGACCCCTGGTCCCTAGTCGTGAGCGAGGAGCAGGGATTCCTTGGTGGCCTTCAGCCGGCCGGCGACGCTGCCGTCCAGGATGCGGTCGCCGATGCGTACCGCCAGGCCGCCGAGCAGCGCGGCGTCGACCTGGGCGCGCAGATCGATGACCTTGCCGGTCGTCGCGGCCAGGCGCGCTTCCAGGCGCTTCGTGTGCGCGGCCGAGAGCGGCGAACGGCTGGTGACGGTCACCCGCACCACGCCTTCGAAGGCGTCGGCGAGCGCGTCGTACTGCGCGGCGATCTCCGGGATGAACCGGATGCGCTTCTTCTCGGTCACGTGCTCCAGGAAGTGCACCAGGAGCGGATGCGCCTCGGTGCCGAGCACCCGGGAAAGGGTCTCCAGCTTGCCGGCGAGGGGGATGCGCGGGTGCTCCAGGATGACGCGCAGATCGCGCTGGGCGCGGTAGGCGTGCGCGAAGGCGAGGATCTCCTCCTCGATGCGCGCCACGACCTTCTGGGCGATCGCGGACGAAAGCAGGGCGCTGGCGTAGCGTTTGGCGAGCGTGCGTTCGATCATCGTTCAAAACGGCTTCGACAGGAAGTGGAGGGAGCACTTGACCAGGAACCACAGGTGGACGGTCACGAGCGCCAGATAGAGCGAACGGGTCACCCCGCGGTCGGCGCCGACCCGGCTCTGCGCCCACAGGATCGACGGCACCAGGACGACCGAAATCCACAGCAGGATGAGCACGAGCGTGGCGCGCGGGACGCCCGGCTCCAGCAGGCCGGAGTAGTTCGACTCGATCGGCAGCGCGAAATACGGAACCATCGGCAGCGTCAAGAGCGTCAGCATGATGCCGGTCGTCGGACGGTCGGTCCCGGAAAGGTTGACGCCCATGGGCGTATCGGGGAAGGCCTGTAGCGTCCGGGGCCGCGCAGTCGCCGGCCGGCGGGCGCGCCGCGTTACGCGAGGTGGACCTTCTCCATCTCCTTCAGGTAGTCCTCGACCAGCCGGTCCTGGACCGGGTCGGTGACCGCGACCAGTGCGAGCTTGCCGGCGGCGGCAAAGGTCCGTTCGATCACCGCCAGCCGGATCTCCTCGATCGCGGTCTCCTTGGCCAGCGCGATCTCGGCCTCGGCCTTCTGCGCCACGGTCTGGGCATGCGCGCGCGCCTCGGCCAGGATCTGGTCGCGCACGGCTTCGCCCTCGGTCAGCGCCTGCTTGACGCGTTCCTCGACCTCGCGCTCCAATCCGGCCAGACGCTCCGAACACTCGCGCGTCATGCGCGCCAGCTCGGCGCGCGCCTTCTCGGTCTCCTCGTAGTTCGTGCGGATGCGCGCGGAGCGGTCGGCGAGCACCTTCTTCACCGGCGGGACCACGAACTTGTAGAGCACGAAGAAGAGGATGAGGAAGCCGAGGGTCTGGGTGATGAGGACTTGGACGAAGGTGGGCTCCGCGTGGCCGCCGGCGTGCCCGCCCTCCGCGTGCGTGTCGGCGTCGCCCGCGGCCGCCGGCGCCGGGGCGCGGTCGCCGTGGTCCGGCGCCTCCTGGGCGCGCAATGCGGCCGGCGCGCAGGCGAAGACGAAGAGGGCGAGCGCGAGCGCGAGGAAGCCGGCGCGGAGCGGGTGGCGGTTCATCGATGCGGTCCGTACTAGGGACATTCCCTCAGGCGTCGCCCGGTCGGGGCGGCGCGGGGGGAGGGGCGGAATCCGGAACGCTAGGGGGCGGCGCCGGCGGTTTCCTGCACCAGGCGTTCGGCCGTCGGGCGCAGCGCCGCGCGATCGAGGCCGGGGTCGGCGAGGTGCGCGGTCACGTCGAGCGCGAGCTCGACGATGTGGGGACCGAGCGCGCGCAGGGTCGCATCGCGCTCCGCGAGGATCGACCGGCGCGCGTTCGCGACCTCGTCCACCATCTTCTCATGGGCTTCGGAAACGATTTCGGTGCGGCGCGCCAGGGCCGCGCGCGCCAGCTCCTGGGTCTTGGCGTAGGCCGCCCGCTCCGCCTTGGCGACCCGCTCCGCGCACTCCCGCGTCTTGGCCTCGAGGTCTTTTTTCTGGGCCTCGAGCTCCTGCGCGGCGTCGGCGAACTCCCGGTTGCGCGTTTCGAGGTGGGCCGCGATCGGCTCGAAGAAGAACTTGCGCAACACGTAGTAGAGGAGCAGGAAGCCGGCGAGGTGGCCGACGAAGAGCGGGAGCTGGAGCGAGAGGGCGGCGAGGGGATAGATCATGGGTGCGGGATCTCCGGCGCGCGCGGTCTGCCGGGTCGAAGCTCGGGGGAGCGCGGGCGGCAAGGCCCGCGTCCCCGGTCAAGCGTCGGCGGCGAAAGGTCGGACGGCGGTGGATCGGCCGGACTAGTGGGCCTTCTCCATGACCGCGGCGATGGTGTCGACGGCCGGGATCTTGCCGTTGAGCAGGAAGGCGATGACCAGGACGTAGATGACCAGGGACTCGATGAACGCGAGGCCGATGATCATCGCGGTCTGGATCTGGCCGGCGGCCTCGGGCTGGCGCGCCATGCCTTCAAGCGCGGAGGAGACGGCGCGGCTCTGGCCGAAGGCGCCGGCGAGGGCGGCAAGGGAGAGTCCGAAGCCGATGGACAGGGCCATGGCAGCGATGTACCACATGCAGGCAAACCTCCTAGTCCGGAATTCGTGGTAAAGAGCGGCGGGCGTCGGCCGGCGGTCCGGAAGCCGTCGGCCGTGCCCCGCGCGGCGCGCGGCCGGGAAAACCCGGCGCGCCGAGCGGCGTCGTCTATGCGTGCGCCGGGGCTTGCGCCGCGCCGTGGGCGCCGTGCCCGTGTTCTTCCCCGTGCGCCGCGTGATGCTCGTGCACCGTCGTCGCGCCGGAGATGTAGATCGAAGACAGGAGCGCGAAAATCATGGCCTGAACGAAGCTGGTGAAGACCGCGAGCGCCATCATCGGGAACTGGAAGGGCAGGTAGCCCGCCCCGATGCCCATCCCGATGAATACGGCAATCGCCGTATCCTCGCCCATGATGTTGCCGTAGAGACGCAAGGTGAGGGAAAGCGGCCGCGCGAGCTCGCCGACGATGTGGATCGGGAACATGAGCGGCGCCAGCCAGAGCGGTTCGCCCGCAAAGTGCTTGAGGTAGCCCATCCCCTGGTACCGGAAGCCGTAGTAATGGGTGGCGACAAAGGTAACCAGGGCGAGCGAGCAGGTGACGTTTACGTTCGAGGTCGGGGACTTGAAGCCCGGGATCAGCCCGAACATGTTCATCGTGAAGATGTAGAGGAAGAGGGCGCCGATGAGCGGCAGGAAGGCGAGGCCGTGCGGCCCGATCAGCGACGTGCAGAACTTGCTCAGGAGCTCGACCAGGAGCTCGGCGAAGTTCTGCAACCCGGTCGGGATCTTCTCCAGGCGGCGGGTCGAGAGGAAGACGAAGAGGAGGAGCAGCGGAATGACGAGCGCGGCGTGGAATACCGCTTCGGATTCGTGGTAGGAGGGGCCGAAGTAACCGATGAATACTTCCTCGGCCACGGCCAGCCAGCCCGGGAGTTCGAGGGACACGCGGATCTCCTGGGAGCAAACTCGGTCGATCAAGGGGCGGACGCACGCGGGATCTGCCGGCGACGCCCGGCGGGCCTGCTACGGACGCGGGGACGCGGGCAGGTCGCGGTCGACCTTGGCGAGGCGGTCGGCGGCGCGGCGCCCGAGGATTTTCAGGACCAGGACCAGATGCACCAGCACGATCCCGACGCAGAGGGCGCGGGCATCGACCCAGCCGCGGCTGACCGTCGCGTAGAGGATCACGCCGAGCACCGGGAGCTTGAAGAGGATCGTGGCGAGGATCCAGGCGCGACCGCGGAGCCCGGCGGTCGGCGCGAACCCGACGCGCACGATCCACTGCCAGTAGGCGAAGCTGGCTACGCTCAGTCCGTAGCCCAGGGCCAGCCCGCCGGAGAGCCGCGCGTCCATCCAGCCCAGCGAGACCAGCAGGGCCAGGCAGAAGAGCAGGAGCGAGGTGCGGTAGACCCGGGAGAGGAGCGCCGGCTCCTGCGCCTGGGGGGTGGACACCTGACCTTACTTCTTCCGCGCTGAGTACTTCTGGAGGATGGCGAAGACCTCGACGAAGCCCCCGGCGGAACCGAGCAGGAGGCCGACGACCATGCACCAGGGTTGAGTGCCGAAGCGGCGGTCGAGCCAGTCGCCGACGAAATACCCGAAGAGGACGCCGGCGGCGAGAACCGGGCCGATCGAGCCGATCCCGGCCCAGGTACGGAGGTCGTCGCCACGGAATGCCATTTCGGGTTCCCTCTGGGGAGGGGCTATGATAGCGACGCGCGGAAACGTGTCAAGAAAAAGTGGCCGCAGGCGGGCGGAGGGAGGGGGGGGAGGGGGGTGTCGGGTGCCGAGGGTGGCGCGCGTATACCCTCTCCCCAGCCCTCCCCCGCTGCGGCGGGGGAGGGGGACGGTACGCGGGTGCGGGAGGCGTGTGGTGCGGCGGGGGAGGGGGACGGTGCGGGTGCGGGGTCGCCCCTACTTGCCCGCCTTCTCGAGGAGGTAGAAGCTGCGCCGGCGGTTGACTTCGGCTTTGACCGTGCCGCCCCGGGTCGGGGCATTGCCGGTTACGAAGCCGATGACCTGGTAGCGCTTCTTGAAGGCGTTCTGGAAGATTTCGCGCGTCTTGTAGCGCCACTGCTGGGCGACCTGGGGGCATGCGGTCTGAATGACCTGGATGGAGGGGGGAATCTCGACCAGCAGGTAGCGGGACTTGAACTTGAGCTTCGAGGGGCCGGAGACCAGGATGCCCAGGTCGTCGAGGTAGGTCTCGTTGACCAAGGTAACATCCTGAGGTGCGGAGACGCCGCTGCCCGAGAAGAGGGTGTCGAGCGGCGGAGTCTCGGTCTTGCCCTTGACCCGCTGCGTGACCCGCGTCGAGCCCACCTCCCAGTGCGCCAGGAAACGGTCCGTATCGAGGCCGCGGTTGAGCACGCTGGTCGAGTGGCCGTAAAGGTTGACGAGGTAATGATGCGCGCGGGCGCCGAGCTTCTCGATATTGAAATAGGCGTTGATCGACTGGAGGGGGTCGAAGGTCCAGGTGACGGAGTCGTACCCCTCGGCGAGCGCGAAGTCGCGCTGGGCGAGTTTGAGCTTGAAGCCGAGATCCTGGCCGCGCTGGGCGGGAAGGACCGCCAGCATGCGCGAGGAGAAGAACGTGCGGCCGTCGAGTCGGCCCGGCATCCCGAAACAGAAACCGACGAGGCGCTCAGGGCGATCCTTGTCGGCGGGCTCGAAGGCGCCCAGCACGGCGCCGCCGATGCGCTGGATGGTGATCAGCTCGTTGACCGGAATGATCTCGCGATCCTCGAAGTTCCAGACCGCCTTCTGAACATCCTCGCAGGCGTGGAACTCGTCAACCGACTTGATCTTGCGGATGCGGATCACCGGGAAGCTCCGTGCGGAGTGGGAGAGGCGGCGGCGGTGT
>JACRIP010000313.1 GCA_016220045.1 Planctomycetota bacterium | reverse complement strand
TGGTCGGGCGGATGGGGCGGACGGGGCGGAGGGCGGACGGGGATGCGGGCGCGGATGCGGTGCCGGGCGGGGGCGCCCCGCGGCGCGCGCCCCGCCGGCCGGCGTTGCGCCGGCGCGAGGGGCGATAGGGGGGAGGGGAGCGGGTGCGGGGCGCGAGGGTGGTGCGGGCATGCCCTCTCCCCGGCCCTCCCCCCCTGGGGTGGGGGCGGGGGCCGGTGCGCGTGCGGGAGGCGAGGGCGGTGGGGTGGGGGAGGGGACGGTGCGGGTGCGGGAGGCGAGGGTTGTGCGGTGGGGGAGGGGGACGGTGCGGGTGCGGTGGGCGAGGGTGGTGCGGCGGGGGAGGGAGACTTACACCCGCAGGTCGGCGCGGCGCCCGAGGCGGGCGGCGTTGGCGGCGAGGCGGGGACGGAGTTCGCGGGCGAGGAACTCGTCCACCTGTTCCGGTGAACGCCCGATGTAGCGGGCGGGCTCGAGCGCGGCGGCGAGCGCGCCCTGGGCGGCGGCGAGGGCGGGCTCGGCGCGCAGCCGCGCCAGCAGGTCGTTCTCGCCGGACTCGCGCTGCGCCAGCGCCGCCGCCATCGAGTGCCGGCGAATCACCTCGTGCAACGCCTGCCGGTCGCCCCCCGCCTTCACGGCCGCCATCAGCAGATCCTCGGTCGCAAGGAAGGGCATTTCCTGCAGCACGTGACGCTCGATCACCCGCGGGTAGAGCGTGAGCCCCTCCGCGATGTTCTGGTAGAGCAGCAGGATCGCGTCCGCCGCCAGGAAACCCTCGGGAATCGCGAGCCGCCGATTCGCCGAATCGTCGAGCGTGCGCTCGAACCACTGCGTCGAGGCGGTGAGCGCGGGATTGAGCGCGAGCGTGAGGACGAAGCGCCCGAGCGCGGCCATGCGCTCGGCGCGCACCGGATTGCGCTTGTAGGCCATCGCGGAGGAGCCGACCTGGTCGGCCTCGAAGGGCTCCTCGGCCTCGCGCAGGTGCTGGAGCAGGCGCAGATCGCTGGAGAACTTGCCCGCCGACTGGGCGATCCCCGAGAGTGCGGTGAAAACCTGGGCATCGACCTTGCGCGGATAGGTCTGGCCGGTGACGATGAAGGAGTCGGCGAAGCCGAGGCGGGCGGCGAAGCGGCGGTCGAGTTCGACGACCTTGGCGGCGTCGCCGGCGAAGAGGGCGAGGAAGCTCGCCTGGGTGCCGGTGGCGCCCTTGGCGCCGAGCGCGCGCAGGCGGCCGGCGCGGAGCTCGATCTCGTCGAGGTCGGCGAGCAGGTCCTGGGCCCAGAGGCAGGCGCGTTTGCCGACGGTGGTGAGCTGGGCGGGCTGGAAGTGCGTGAACGCGAGCGTGGGCAGCGCCCGAGTGCGGGCGGCGAGGGTGGCGAGCGCGTCCAGCGTATTGACCACGCGGGTGGCGAGCAGGTCGAGCCCGGCGCGCAGCAGCAAGAGGTCGGTGTTGTCCGTGACCAGCGCGCTGGTCGCGCCGAGATGGATGATCTTGCGCGCGGTCGGGCACTGCTCGCCGTAGGCGCGGATGTGCGCCATCACGTCATGCCGGGTCTCGCGTTCGAGCTCGGCCGCGCGCGCGACGTCCACGTCCTCGGCGTGCGCCGCCAGCTCGGCGATTTGCGCTTCCGAAATCGGCAGGCCGAGGTCGCGTTCGGCCTCGGCAAGCGCGATCCAGACCTGGCGCCAGGTACGGAACTTCTTCTCGGCCGAAAACAGGTGGACCATTTCCGGCGAGGCATAGCGCTCGGGCAGGGGGTTTTCGTAGCGGTCGGCGGGAGCGGTGGTCATGTGGCAGGCGGTGCTGGGATGGAGGAAGCGAGCAGGATGGGGCGGCCGATTGGGTGATTGGGTGATTGGGTGATTGGGTGATTGGGTCAGCGCCGGAAGAATCTCGCGCCGGGAGCCGTAATCACCCGATCACCCAATCGCTCAATCACCCAATCGCACTCCGACGACCCCACGACCGCCCCCGGAGCCGTACGCACTTACGTCAGTGCAACGGGTTGGTCTTGTGGTAGGCCGCGTGGTCGAACTTCTCGCGGACGGTCTCGAAGATCTTGATGGTGATGGCTTCGCGGCAGATGGCGCAGAAGTTCTCTTCGTACTCGCGCATCTTGCAGTTCTTCTGGGGCCGGAAGACGCCCTTCTCGCGGAAGTAGCCGCCCTCGTAGGCGCCGATGACCGTGGAGGCATAGGGGAATTCCAGGAAGTGCTTCCATTTGACGGTGTTGACGAGGCCCTTCCAGGTGTTGCGGTTGACGCGGGCGCCGATGGTCAGGTTGGGGAAGACGAGTTCGGCGCCGTTCGGCGGCAGGGGGAAGTTCTCGACCACGCTGGGGTCGGCGTACTCGTCGCCGAGGTTGGCGAAGGAGTGGCCCATCTCGTGAATGCCGACCTGGAAGGACTGGGTGCCGTAGGTGGAGAAGCAGGGCGCGGGGAAAACCTTGTGCGTGGAGGGGCAGACGACGACGCCGCCGGAGCCGCCGTAGCGTCCGTCGTTGACCATGACGAAGATGAGGTCGAGGTCGGGGACGTTGCGCGCGGCCTCAAGCACCGCTTCGGGGTGCTGGTACTGGAGGAGGCGGTCGATCCCCTGGATGCGGTAGGTGGAGCGGAAGGCGGTGCGGCGGCGATTTTCGCCGGGGCGGCTGTCGGCGCCGTTGTCCAGGGATTCCACGTAGACCGCGTGGAGGTTGAAGTAGGCGGCGTACTTATCGAAGGGGGGCTGGTGGAAGAAGCAATCGGCGAAGGCGCGGGCGTCCTTTTCGTACTTGCCGCCCGGGGCGAGCTGGCGGCGGGTGTAGCCGTCGCCGACGATGACGATGTCGACCTTCTTGTCGTTCGGGCCGTTGTCCACGAGGCGCTGGACCTGGAGGTTGCGATACTGGATCTGGGCGGGAGGCGGGGGATCCTCGGCCGACAATCCGAGCGCAAGCCCGATGGTCACGCAGAGGACCAGGATGGGCAGAGCGGTCAGGAGCCGGCGATCTTTCAGCATCCCGGATCACGCCTCCGCGGTCAAGAAGGGCCAGAACTATAACACGATCATCTGCCGGAAGTCAAATCCCCCGAAGCTCATCGGTCGATTGTGAGGGGGACTTGATTCGCCCGGGGGAGAATCCGTAGGCAAGTTCAGGAGGGGGCGCAGCCACCCTGGCCCCGGGGCGGCCGGCCGGTACCCAGGCCGGCGCCCTGGACTTGTTCGAACGCCTCCTCCGCGCCCGCGCGAGCCGCCCCGACCCCGGTGTGAGGCGGCGCGCGGCCTGCATGCGGCGCGCACGCCGGGGCGACGAATGGGCAACCATCGCTTCCCTGGATCTTGACGGCCTTCCGGACCAGCGCTAAGATGCGCCACCTCTCCGCGGATTCCTGCAACCGCCTCAAGCGCCGAACCGCCCGACCACTCGATCGCCGATTCTGGGCCACGGGTTCGCCCGCCTCTACCCCCGCTACACGAGATCTCGCCATGTCCGACCCGTTGCCCCCGGTGCAGACTCCGGCCGCGGCGCCCCGGGCAACCCCGCCTCCGGACGGCGAGCGGGCGGGCGCAGCCGGGTCCGCGAGCGACTCCGAGCCGGTCCCCGCGCGCCCGCCGCGGGGGCTCCTGGCCGGCGGC
>JACRIP010000310.1 GCA_016220045.1 Planctomycetota bacterium | reverse complement strand
CCGCCGCCGCCGCCGCACCTGAGCGGCACCATGCCGCACCGGTCTTTCTCGTACTCGAACTCGTACACGAACGCCCAGGGCATTCGAGTACGAGTACGAGTACGAGATACGAGTACGACGGAAGCCCTGGTGTCGGGGCATGCGGCCGGTAGGGTCGAGACGCACTACCGGACATGCACCCCGCCCAGCGGGGCACCCGATCCACCCGCCGCGGCCGGCACTGCCCCTCGGCTCGCACGCACACCCGTCGGCCGGCGGCGCAGATTGTCGCATCGGGGGTTTTCCCCGCCCGCACGCGGCACCTCGCCCCGCCCCCCCCCCTGTCCCCGCCACCGGACCCGCGCCCTCCACAGGCTCCACTCCGAACCTTTTTTTTCGTTTTCCTGAAGCCCCGGCGCCGGGTGCGTGCTACAAGAGGGGAGTTCCTCGATCACACGTGTTGCGGAGTTCACCAGCCGGAGGCGACCATGCGAACGACGTCAAGTTGGGCGCGGGCGGGAGCGGGCGGGCTGCTCCTGCTGGGTGCGCTGCTCGCCCTGGGCACGGTGCGGGTCGGCGCAGATCCGGTCGCACGGGGGACGGGCGGGACGGACCCCAACGCGCCGCGCGCCACCTGGAACGAGGAGCTTTCGGCCTGGGGCTGGTACATCGTCCACCTGTCGACGATCAACGTCGTCAACGGCCTGAACCTCACGCGCGATCAGCTCGTGCGGCTGCGGGCGTTCGCAGCGGCGGTGGAATCGTCGGGCGCGACGCCACCGCCGGCGCGACCCGCCTGCACCCCGGAGGTGGCCGCGGTGCGCACGACCTACGACCGCCTGCAGCACACGCTCGCAGCGGGCGCGGCGCCCGACGCCGCCCTGCGCGCCGAGGTCCTCGCGGCGCGCAGCCTGGAGTCGCGCGTACTGCGCGCCGGCCTGACACCGCCGCGCACCGGGTTCGCCTACGCCGCCTGTGCGCGCTGCCATGGCGACGCCGCGGCCGCGGCGACCGGCGCCGGACCCGGCGACGGCGAATACCCGGCGGCCCCCGCGCCCGCGATGCGCCGCGAAATGGGCGTCGCACATGCCGTGGGCCTCTACGGACGCGGCGGCCTCGCCGAGCTCGCCCGCGTCGCCCCTCAGGTGGATGCCCTGCTCACCCCGGCGCAGCTCGCGGTCTTCGACTCCTTCTCCTGCTGCCTGATCCCGCCTTCCGAGCTGAGCGACCCCGTGCGCGTCGGCCAGGCCGCCGCGCCCGGCTGGGCCCTCGACCTCCTGCGCAAGGCCCGCGCGTTTCCGGAAACCGCCTGGCCGATCGCCCGCGCGCGCGTCCTCGACCTGCTCGCCGGCATCGCCGCCGTCAAACAGCCGGGGGTCACGCGCGCCAACGAAGCCGCGCTGCGCGCCCGCCTCACTGCCGCGCTCGAACGCGCCCGCGGCCTCGGCGACGTCGACTTCGAACTCGCCAAGGAGGAACTGTGCGGCGAGCTCACGGCCCAGTCGCCCGCGCAGGACCATCGCCTGAAGCGCGCCTACTTCCTGCTCACCCCCGGGAGCGTAGCGCTCTACGACGCCCTGCTCGCGCGCCGCGACGCCGCCCCCGCTCCCGCGCCCGCCCCCGCCGGCGCACCCGCCGCCCCGCCGCCGTCCGCGCCGGGGGCCGAATCGCCCACCTGACCGACCACGCGCTGACGCCCCGCGGCGCGGGGATTCCCTTGGCGGAACGCCCGGATGCGAGTATCCTTCCGGGCGGTCGCCGCGCGAACCGGCCACGCGCATCCGGCGATCGCTCCAGCCAACGGAGGGCGCATGGACGACATCACCCGTGTCTTCGAGAAGCAGCGCGCCAATCGCTGGCGCGTCGCCCAGAGCACTGCCGCCGAACGTATTGCCCGCCTCGCCAAACTGCGCGACGCCGTTCTCGCCCGGCGCGCCGAAATCACGCAGGCGATCTACGACGACTTCCGCAAGCACCCCACCGAGAGCGATCTCACCGAGGTCTTCCCCACCGTCGCCGAACTCAATCACACCATCAAGCACCTGCGCTCCTGGATGAAGCCGCGGCGCGTCGGCACGCCGCTCTCGCTCTTCGGGACGCACAGCGAGATTCGCTACGAGCCGCGCGGCCTGGTGCTGGTCCTCTCCCCCTGGAACTACCCGTTCAACCTCTCGGTCAATCCGGTCGCCGCCGCCATGGCGGCGGGCAACTGCGTGATCCTCAAGCCCTCCACCAAGGTGCCGCACACCTCCCGCCTGCTCAAGAGCCTGCTCGGCGGGCTCTTCGACGAGGGCGAAGTCGCGGTGATCGAAGGGGATCATGCGACCTCGGACGCGCTCCTCGAACTGCCCTTTGACCACATTTTTTTTACCGGCTCCCCGCGCATCGGCAAGCGCGTGATGGCGGCCGCGGCCAAGCACCTGGCCACCGTCACGCTGGAGCTGGGCGGCAAGTCGCCCGCCATCGTGGACGACACGGTGGACCTGCGGCAGGCGGCGGAGCGGCTGCTGTGGGGCAAGTTCATCAACGCGGGCCAGACCTGCGTGGCGCCCGACTACCTGCTGATCCATGAGAGCCGCGTGGCGCCCTTTGTCGAGGAGGCGCGGCGCGTGCTGGCGGCGCGCTACGGCGCGACCGACGGCGCGGTGGCGGCCAACGAGAACTTCTGCCGGCTGGTGAGCGTGGAGCACGCGCACGGGCTGCGCGCGGCGCTCGACGCGGCGGTCGCGGCCGGGGCGAAGATCGAGGTCGGCGGGCAGGGGGACGCGAACCAGCGCTTTCTCGCGCCCACGCTCCTCTCCGGCGTGAAGGAGGATTCGCCGATCATGCAGCAGGAGATCTTCGGCCCGATCCTGCCGATGATCACGTGGCGCACCCTGGAGGAGGCGCTGGCGACCATCCGCGCGCGCGAAAAGCCGCTCGCGCTCTACATCTTCAGCGGCAATGGGGCTACGGTTGAGACCCTATTGAAGGGGACGTCGGCGGGCGGGAGCTGCGTGAACAGTGCGGTGATCCACCTGGCGAACGCGAACCTGCCCTTCGGGGGCGTGGGGCAGAGCGGGATGGGGAGCTACCACGGCCGGCACGGCTTCGAGACCCTGTCGCACGCGCGCGCGGTCCTGCGGCAGGGGTGGCTCGACGTGATCCGCTTTTTCTATCCGCCCTATACCGGGCTGGTGCGCCGGCTGACCGGGGCGCTGATCAAGTATTTGGCGTAGCCTTCCGTGCAAAGAACACGTGAATGGCGATCCGGGCCATCGGCAAACGCGGGGCGGGTTTGTAGTCCCGGGCTTCAGCCCGGGTTCGTTGCCGGCCTTCAGGCCGGCCACCCGGGGCATCCGCACCTGCGCCGGGTTCCGCGTCGTGCACCCGATGTTGTGGCAGGCGTTCCGGCATGAGCGACGCAGCGGATCGCCCGGACGGGCGCCACGCCGCGGCGGGCGGCGGCGGCTCCGGCGCCGGCGGCGGCGACGAAGTCGCGGAGGGTCCGGCGCCGGTCCACGCCTTTCGCTGCGGCGGGTGCGGGGCGAATCTCGAGTACGCGCCGGGCGAGCGTGCGCTGGCCTGTCCCTACTGCGGCAGCCGGCGGGTGGTCGAGGAGGAGGGGGAGCGGCGCGTCCAGGAGTACGATTTCGCGAGCGGGCTGGCGCAGGCGCGGCGGGCGCGGGCGGGCGACCTGCTGCCGGGCGGGCGCGAGGTCGCGTGCCGAAGCTGCGGGGCGCGCACCGTGGTCGCGGGGCAGGCCGGGCATTGCCCCTACTGTGCCGGGCCGGTCGTTCTGGCGGTGGAGGCGGAGGGCGCGGGGGGCGCGGCTTTCCTGCCGGAGAGCGTGCTGCCCTTTCACGT
The DNA here is from genome assembly GCA_016220045.1 of Planctomycetota bacterium. Lineage (GTDB taxonomy): Bacteria > Planctomycetota > MHYJ01 > WSZJ01 > JACPWG01 > JACRIP01. The sequence goes on along the minus strand of JACRIP010000310.1, from coordinate 6,896 downwards.
CGCGCGGGAGGCGGCGGCGCGGGCCTTCCGGGAGTGGCTGGCGGGGCGGTGGTTTGCGCCGAACGATCTGGCGCGGCAGGCGGCGAGCCGGCCGCTCGACGGCGTCTACATGCCCTACTGGACCTACGACGCCGAGGCGACCACGCGCTATCGCGGGCAGCGCGGCGAGCATTACTGGGTGACGGAAAGCTACGTCGATCCCCAGGGGAAGTTGCGCTCGCGGCGCACGCAGCACACGCGCTGGTACGCGGCCTCCGGCACGATCCACGACCGCTTCGATGACGTGCTGGTGTACGCCTCGAAGTCGCTGCCGCGCGACCTGGTGGAGAACCTGGAGCCGTGGGACCTGGCGGCCTTGACGCCGTACCGGCCGGAGTACCTGAGCGGGTTCACGGCGGAGCGCTACGCGATCGGGCTGGAGGAGGGGTTCACGCTGGCGCAGGGGCGGATGGAGCCGGACATTCGGACGCACGTCCGGCGGGACATCGGCGGGGACGAGCAGCGCATTCATGCGATCGACGTCGCGTACGCGGAGGTGGCGTTCAAGCACTTCCTGTTGCCGCTGTGGATTTCGGCCTTTCGGTATCGGGACAAGGTGTACCGGTTCCTGGTGAATGCGCGCACCGGGGAAGTCGCGGGGGAGCGGCCGTGGAGCTGGGTGAAGATCGTGCTGGCGGTGCTGGCGGCGGCGGCGGTGGTGACGGGCGTGGTGCTGGCGCTGCAGAAGTAGCAGGGGGGGGACGGCAGCCTGCGGGATCGGGGAGAGGGACAGTATCGCGTTCCCAAGGCTGCTCCCGACCCGACGAAACACGCTTGTACCTTCTTCAACCAATGGTATAATAGGATTCATGTTCAGGAATCGCGGCGAAATCGACCGTGCGCTGCAGGCTGTGGCCGCGCGGCTGGAACTGACCAACGCCCCGCCGGTGGAGTTGTCGGCGTGCGGCGGGGCCGCGCTGATCGTCCAAGGCCTCATGACGCGGTCCGCAGGTACCAAGGATGTCGACGCTTTCGCCTTTGTCAGCCGCGATGCGGGCGGGGGCCTGAGCCTCTCGAGCTGCGCCGAGATCCCGGCGTACCTGGCGGAGGCCATCCGAGTCGTCGCGGCAGAACAGAACCTCCCGGCGAATTGGTTGAACTCGGGCCCCACCAGCGTCCTGAACTACGGTCTGCCCGAGGGGCTCGAAGCACGGCTGCATCCGGTTCGCTACGGTTCTTCCCTGACAGTGTACTACCTCGACCGACTCGACCAGATCCATTTCAAGCTGCAGGCGGCCGCGGACCGGGGCCCCGACAGCAAGCATGTCGAGGATCTGCGCGCGCTGGAGCCCACGAGTGCCGAGATGGAAGCCGCCGCGCGCTGGGCGAAAACCACCGAGGCCCCCACCTCCGCCTTCCACTCCGAGCTGCTGAAGTGCGTCCGTTTCCTGGGATTCGACGATGTGGCTGAACGACTTCAGGGACCGATTTGAGCGCGCACTGCACGAATTCCTCTGGCGCCAGTGGACACGGCTGGGGGTTCCCGGCGCCGTGGCGGCGGAGGAGCGCTGGCTGCTCGATCCCGAAGCCCTGCTGCTCTTCACGATCGAGACCGCGCGTTCGGAACCGCGGCTCTTCGACGAAGTTCTGGACTGGCTGCTCGTCAACGGGTCGCTCGTGGACGTGCAGCGGCTGCGCAACGTCTGCGACCTGGATACGGCATACCCCCGAAGGCTGCTGGAGGCCGTCGCCGCCTGGGTCCAGACGGAGGATCCCTCGGCGAAGTGGCAACGCCTCGCCACGCGGGGGCTGGTCGGCACCGACACGGCCGGCGCGGCAAGCGGGACCGGCGTCGTGCGCGACCGACCCGCCGGCGCAACGCCGGACACCGGCGCAGAGCCGCTGCTGTTGCCGTTGCGCGGCGGGCCGCCGCCCCTCGGGGATGCGCGCGACCCGATTTTCGCGTCCCGCGGTTTCGCGCGCAGTCCCTTCCGGCCCCGCCGCCATGCCGTGACCCCCGCCGTAACGCATCCGACCTGCCTGCGCGTACGTCTGCGCGAACTCCTGGGTCTGGGGATTCGCGCCGAGGTGCTCGCCGGCCTGGCGATCCGCCGCACCGCGACCGCGGCGACGATTGCGGATTTCACCTGCTACTCGGCGGCCGCCGTTCAGCAAGTCCTGCGGGAAATGGCCGCCAGCGGCCTCCTGGGCGTGCAGTCGCGCGGCCGGGAACGGCTCTACACCCTCGATCCGGCGCGCTGGGGCGAGCTCTTTCGTCCCGGTCGGACGGGCCCGCGCGCTCCTGCGGACGATTCGGCGTCGGGGCACACGGGCGAGCCGCAGGTGCTGGACGAAGCGGCCGGCCGGGTGGATTGGGTGCGCTTCTTCCGCGCCCTCAGTTCCATCCTGCGCTTGCTCCGCCGAGCGGATCTGGCGGCCCGCCCGGACTCTCAGGTAAACTCCGAATTCCGGCTGGTTCTCCAGCAGGTGTCCGAGGAGCTGCAGGAGGCCCGGCTGCCGTTTGCAGCGCCCGCCCTGGCCGGGGAGTCCCTCGAACGGCAGATCCACCTGCTGCTGCAGGCGCTGGAGGAACTGCTGCACTGGATGAGGATCGAATTGCCCGCGGAGCCGATGCCTGTGGCGGGCGGGCTCGATGCCCGCGCGCGCCGGATCGCCGATCGGCTGACCCGGCTCATCAGCCCGGCGGCGGCGACCTTCTACCGCGAGTCCTTCCGCGTGCTGGCGATCGAGCCTCCGCTCGCCGCCGCCGCCCACCTCGTCGCCAACCTCGCGACCGAGATTCACAGCTCCCTGCGCAAGGTCATCCTCGGGGCGCATCCGCTGCCTGCCGCACTCGCCAAGAGGGCGAAGAGAGCGGAGGAGACGGAGAAAGCCGAAGTAGAGCATGTCCTGGATCGGCTCCGCGTCCCCCGTGAGGCCGCCGGCGCGCAGGCGTGGTTGCGGACGGTGGGCAAGCATCATGGGTTGCGGCACCGGGACTCGCTCCTGCCGCCGCACGCCGCGAACGCCGAACTCGCGCCCTACTGGGAGGACTCGCAGTCGGGGTGGGACGCCGTCCTGGAGGCCTTCGAGTCGCAATTCCTCTCCGTCTTCCCGCGCGTGCAGGCGCTGGCGAGTCTGGCGACGCCCGGCGAGAAGGACGCTACGGCCTTGCTGAACGCGGTCTCGCGGCACCCGCTCGCCGTGAGGGAGTTCTTCCGCCAGGCCGTGAGCCCTACGTGGTTAACCCTGCTGAATGGCAAACGCTACTTCGAGCACCTCCTGGCGGAGGAGCCGCGCGGCTGGGTGGATCGCGAAGTGTGGATCTACCTCAAGCGAATGGCGGCGTCCGCGCCCGCGGACGTGACGACGGCGCTTCACCAGCTCCGGGCGCTCGCGGATCCGGTGGCGATCCAGGGATTCGCCGACGTGGTGCGTGCGCTGCCGGCGCAGGCGATCGGCGATCTGGCGGGGGTCGTGGCGGAGATGGTGGCGCGTTGCGACGAGTCGTACATTCGGCCAGAGGTTGCTGAGTTGGTGCCGTTGCTGGTCTCCGCCGGTTCGACCGATGGCGCATTCAAACTGGCCACAGCGTTGGTGCAGATCGAAGTCGGCAAGGCAATGGACCCGGTGGACGAAGCCGCCTACCCGGAACTGCTGAGAACGGTTGCCCCGGCGCTGGCGGGCGTCGATCCTCAGCAGACACTCGATTTCCTGAGCCATTGCTTGGAGAAGGCGCTACGCGGGACGAGCACGCAGGAACCTGATTCAGCGGCGGACTCCTCCCCCATCTTCTATGAGACGCTCGCGACGGCCCCAGAGTGGGCGCATCCCCAGGTCGCGGTGTGCCTGGTCACGTGCCTGCGCGACACCTGCCTGAGCATCCTCACCCGGACCCCCGCCGTGCTCAAACAGATCGTTCAGCACCTGGAGGGCCGCAACCGGTGGGTCTTCCGGCGCCTCGCCTTGTTTCTCTTGGCTCGCTTCGCCCGTCATGCCGAAGCACTGGCGGCATCGCGGCTCCTCAACGCGGAACTCATGCGCGCTTGGTGGGCTACGCCGGAGTATCTTGGGCTCGAAGCCGTCGCGTTCGGATTGCTCTCGCAGGATCAGCTCGCAACGTGGTGGAGGCTGATCGAGAAGGGCCCGGCGCTCGATTCCAAGATTGCCGGCTCCAAGCGCCAGGCGATGATCGGCCGGTGGCGGGCTGACCGCCTCTCGCCCGTGGCTCACCTGGTGCCGGAGCCCCTGAAGGCCCAGCACCCGGACTGGTTTGTCGGACTGCCACCTGCTCCCGCGGCCGCCTCCGGCCCCGACGTGACGTCGTTCAGGGTACGCGAGGACAGCCCGAAAAGCGCGGCCGATCTCCTGGCCCTTGGTATCGAAGGGATTGCGGACTTCCTCGAGCGGTGGACGCCGGACAACGAGGAGAGTTGGCGTGGGCAGTGGGGTCTGTGCGACGCTCTGTTCCGCGCGGTGGAGACGGAGCCGGTCCAGTTCTCCAAGGGGGCGATGCGCTTCCGCAACGCGCCCCTCGCCTACCGCGCGAGTTTCCTGGGAGGGCTACAGCAGGGCGTGCGCGCCAAACAGCTCCTCGACTGGGAGTCCGTGCTCGCACTCTGCGCCACCTGGCGGGCCGCCCCCCCCGGGCCTGCTCCGCGGGCAGAGTCGCCCGCCCTCTCTGCCACCGATCTCTCCCCGACGACGGCGCTAGCGCGGGCCCTGGCTGAGTTCCTCGCGGAGGGGCTGGTGGATCGCGTGTCGCAGGTACCCATCCGCTTCCGCTCGACGGTCTGGGATCTCCTCCTGCCCTTGACCAGGGACGCCGACCCGGCGCCCGCGGACGAATTGCTTCCGCCCCACGATCGACCGGCCGCCGCGGAACTCTCGCTCCACTGCACGCGCGGGATCGCGCTGCACGCCGTGATTCGGTACGCGCTGTGGGTGCGACGCGCCATCAAAGACGGCCCCGCGGGCGCCGAGCGGCTCGCCCATGGATTCGGGGAAATGCCTGAAGTCTCCGCGGTCCTTGAAGACCACCTCGACTCTGCGATCGAGCCGGGTCTCGCGCCCCGCGCGGTGTACGGACAGTGGTTCCCCTGGCTGGTTCAGCTCGATCCGGGCTGGAGCGCCGCGCATGCGCCCCGGATCTTCCCCGCCGAGCCGGATCGCGCGCCGTTCGACGAGGCGGCATGGGAGGCGTATGTCGCCCTGTGCGACCCGTACGACCACCTGCTTCCGCTGCTGACGGACGCCTATCGGCGGGCGATTCGCCGGCTCGGACACCGGGAAGCGGGACGCAGATTCACGGGCGGGATGGATCCGGAGCGCCGACTCGCCGAGCACCTGATGGTCTTCTGCGGTCGGGGCCGGCTGGACCTGGACGACCGCGAGGGCTTGCTCTACGAGTTTTTCGCCGGCGCGCCGGCCGGCATCCGCACGCGAGCGATCGAATTTGTCGGGCGGTCGCTGCGGGGTGGCGGGACACGCGTGCCGGGCGAAGTCTTGGAACGGTTTCGTCGTCTCTGGGAGCAACGCATGGGGGGCCTGCCGCAGGGCACGGCGGCTCCCTGCGCCGGCGAAGTTCAGGCCTTCCGGTGGTGGTTCGTGTCGGGCGCGTTTGACGAGCGCTGGGCGCTCGATCGGTTGGCGGACTCGCTGCGCCGGGTCCGCGGCAGCCTGTCGGTGGATCGTCAGGTGGTCGAGCGGCTCGCGCCCCCCTGCACGGCCTGGCCGACCCAGGTGATCAGCTGTATGGAGCTGCTGGTGGGTGGGGAGGGCGGCGCGGACCGGCACATCCGCTCGTGGTCGGAGACGGGGGCAGGCATCCTGGCAACGCTCGAGGGCGGCGGGGATCCGGAGGTGCGCCGCCGTGCCGCGGCGCTCCGCAGCCGCCTGGTCGCCCGCGGCTTCGAGCGCTACCTCGCGACCGCGGTCGGCGCAGCACGGTAGCCGCTACCCGCCGCCCCGCGGCTGGGCCGCCAGGTACTCCCGGAAGCTCCCGTTGAACAGCGCCCCGGGACGGCGTTCCTGGAGCCGGACCAGCGCCGCCGCGCCGCTCATGCCGCCGTGCACGAGGATCAGCCCGGCGACCAGCGCCGAGCGATTCAAACCCAGTTCGCAGTGCACCAGCACCCGCTCCCCGGCCCGCATCAGGTCGACGCCCAGGCGCGCGACGGCGTGCAGCTTGTGCCGCGGCGGCAGCTCCCGGTCCGCCATCGGGAAATACACGTAGATCACGTCGTTCGCGGCGGTCGGGATTCCCCGGTCCAGGCCCTTTTCCAGGTCGATCACGACGGTCAGGCGGCGCTCCCGGACAAGCTGCTTCCAGTGGTCGCGCTCGGGCGCCAGCCACAGCCGACCGTCATCGTCGAGCTGGACCGGCTCCAAGAAGCGGGTGACGGCGGTCACGGCTCCTCCCCCCTGCTCGGCTTGTCCTCCCCGATCGGCCCGCCGCAGGCGCGGCAGTGCATCGGTCTGGCCGACCAATCGCCGCGCAGGAGGTGCGGCGCCGTCCCGGCTCGCGCCTTCACTACCCGCGGCCACCTCATCGCCCCGCCTCCACCGCCGGCTGCGGCCGCGCGTCCAGACCCGCACCCGCACCCGCCGCCGGCGCCGCTCCAGCCTCCGCCTCCGGCGGCGGCGCCGCAGCGGCCGGCTTCTTCGCCGGCGAGTAGCAGATCAGCACCCCCGCCACCAACGCCAGCGCGATCCCCACCAGGTTGATCGGGGCCAGGCGTTCCTTCAGGAAGAGCACCGCCAGCAGGATCGTGATTCCCGGATAGAGCGCCGTCAGCGAAACCACCAGGCTCGCCTCCCCGCCGTCGAGCGCCGACATATACAGCATAAACCCGACCGCCGCGAAGAGCGTCGCCAGCACCGGGTACGCCACCGCCCCCTGCGCCCGCACCGGCGTG
>JACRIP010000309.1 GCA_016220045.1 Planctomycetota bacterium | reverse complement strand
GGCCCAGGCGGCCACGGCGGCGCCGCCCGCTCGCGTCTCGGCGCCGGCGGCGACGCCCGCCCGTGCCCTGGCGCCGGCCGCGCCGCGGAAGACCCCGCCGCGGCTGACCACCCTGAGTCATGGCGCCGGCTGAGCTTGCAAGCTGTCGTCGCAGGACCTGGTTCAGGTCCTCTCCGCCGTGCCCGTGCCCAACGATCCGAATCTGCTGGTCGGCATCGAGACCGGCGACGACGCCGGCGTCTATCGGCTGGGCACCGATCTCGCCCTCGTGCAGACCGTCGACTTCTTCACGCCGATCGTGGACGATCCGTATCAGTTCGGGCAGATCGCCGCGGCCAACGCGCTGTCCGACATCTACGCCATGGGCGGGCGACCGCTCACGGCGCTCAACATCGCGGCCTTTCCGAGCAAGACGCTGCCGCTGTCGATCCTGGGGCAGATCCTGGCGGGCGGCGCCGACAAGTGCCGCGAAGCCGGCTGCACGATCGTCGGCGGGCACACGATCGACGACCCGGAGCCGAAGTACGGCCTGGCGGTCACGGGGGTGATCCACCCGCGGCGCGCGATCACCAACGCGGCGGCGCGTCCCGGAGACGTCCTGGTGCTGACCAAGCCGATCGGCACGGGGATCATTTCCACCGGGATCAAGCGCGAGCTGGCGGATGCGCGGACCGTCGAGGGCGCCGTGCGCACGATGACGGCGCTCAATCGCTCGGGCGCCGAGGCGGCGCAGGCGGTGGGCGTGAGCGCGGGGACCGACGTGACCGGCTTCGGGCTGCTCGGCCACCTGCTCGGCATGTGCCGCGGCAGCGGGGTCGGGGCCATCCTGTATGCGCGGCACGTGCCGATCCTGGCGGGCGTCGCCGACCTGATGAAGCAGGAAGCGATCCCGGGCGGGACGCGGCGCAACCTGGAGAGCGTGCGCGGACGCGTGTCCTTTGGGCGCGGCATCACCGAGGAGCACGAGCTGGTGCTGGCGGACGCGCAGACGTCGGGCGGACTCCTCCTGTCGGTCCCGCGCGAGCGCGCCGGGCGGCTGGTGGAGCGGCTGCGCGCGACCCATGCGCTGGCGTGGGCCGAGATCGGCGAGATCGTCGCCGACCGCGAATCGCGCATCCGCGTCGAACTGTAGGCGCCGGGCCGCGCCGTGAGGTGGTTCGGCGTGCGGCGCGGCCTTCCGGGCGCCGGTTTCCGGTCTCCGGTCCTCCCCGTAGGTGGGGACCGGAGGCCTGACATCGGAGTCACGTCTGCGGCGCGGGTGTACGCGCCGCGGCTGGTTCGAGCTTTCCTCGGAGGCATGATACGATGGGCGAACTCCTGGTGATGCGTTCGAAGGTCAAGGAACTGGCGTCGAAGGCCCTGAAGGGCAAGGATTTCAATGTGTCCGGCGACTTCGCGGATGCGCTGTCGACGGCGGTCGAAGGCCTGATCAAGTCGGCGGCGAAGCGCTGCGACGAGAACGGCCGGAAGACCATCCAGCCGCGCGACCTGTAGTCGGCACGGGGGCGCCGGCGTCCCGGCGTCCGCTCGCGAGGTCGGATCGAGCACGCGGTCAACGACCCTCGAGAAGGCGACCGCCCGGAAACGGGCGGTCGCTTTTTTCATGCGCCCGGATTCTCATTGATCCGTCCTCCGCCTCCGCGGTACCATCCCGCGCATGACCACCTCAGCCGATTCCGCCACGCCGCCGGCCCTGCGAGCGCTCCTCGCCGTCGGACTCGTGGTCTGGGCCTGAGCCCTCGCCTGGCTCCTGCTCCGCCTCGCCGCCGCCTTCACCGGTCGCCCGCTCCCCGCCGGCGCCCTCGGAGTCGCCGAGGCCGTCCACGCCTCCCTCCTCTACTGGCCGCTCGTCGCCCTCGCCTTCGCCCCGCCCGGCTGGCTGCTCTGGCGCGCACTCCACACCCCGGAGCCGGCCACCGCCGACGGCCTCGACGCCGCCGCCGCCGCCGAAGAGAAGTTCCTCGGCGCCTGCCTGCGCAAGTTCCTCGGCGCCGGCGAGGAGGAGTTCGTCTTCCGCTCATGCAGCTATGACCCGAGCCAGTTGCCGAACCTCGACGCCGCGCTCGAGGCCTTCGGCCGCGAACCGGGGACCACCCTCCGCCGGGTCGGGTGGGTCCCGCAGGAAATCAGGGGAAACCCGCCGCTGGTCGGGCTGGTCGGACGGCGCCGCGGCGGCGCCTTCGACGACGAGGGCCTGCCGGTCGGACCGGTGGAGGAGCGCGATTACCCGGTCGCCGCCGACCGCGACCGGCCCTGCCTCGTCCACGGCGTTCGCCTGATCGCCCGCGGCGCCCGGAAAACGGTCGCCCTGGTGCGCATGAAGGAGACCTACTTCTCCGACGCCTCGCCCCTCAGCCTGGAAATCGCCACGCGCGATCGCGCGGCCGCCGACGAGCTCCTCGATTTCGTGAAGCGGCACGCGGCCCGGCACAGCGTGTACCGCGGCAGCGTGATCTCGCTCGATCTCGACCGGCTGGGCCGGCCGAACGGCGAGGGGGACCAGTTGGGCATCCAGTTCCACGCCTTCCCGGAGGTCCCCGCCGCAGACCTCGTGCTGCCGGCCGCGGTGCGCGCGGTCCTGGTGCAGAACACGCTTACCTTCGTCGCGCGGCGGCCGGCGCTCCTGCGCGCCGGTCAGGACCAGCGGCGCGGCCTCCTCTTCCACGGCCCGCCCGGGACCGGGAAAACCCTGGCGGTCCGCTACCTGACGCGCGCCCTGCCCGGCCACACCACGCTCCTGGTCGCCGGGGAAAACCTGTATCACGTGGCGGCCCACTTCCGGCTCGCGCGCATTCTCGCCCCCACGCTCCTGGTCTTCGAGGATGTCGACCTGATCGCCGAGGAGCGGGGTTCGCCCACGGCGAGCCTGTCGCATACCTTTCTGAACTCCCTCCTCAACGAGATGGACGGGCTCAAGGGGGACGCGGAGATCACGGTCGTGCTCACCACCAATCGCCCGGACACGCTCGAACCGGCGCTCGCGGCGCGGCCCGGTCGGATCGACCAGGCGATCGAGTTCCCGCTGCCGGACGCGGAGTGCCGACGCCGCCTGTTCGCGGTCCATGGGCGCGGACTCGACGTCCATCTTGCGCGGGAAGCGGAGTGGATCGACCGCACCGAGGGAGCGAGCCCCGCCTTCATCAAGGAGCTGTTCCGGCGCGCGGCGGTGGAAGCCGCCGGCGCCCCCGGGCTCCCCGCGGCGGGTGGCGACGGTGCGCCGGCGGACGCGGCCGGGGCCGGGGCGCCGGGCTTGCGCGTCGGCGATCGCGAGCTGGAAGTGGCGCTCCGCGAGCTGACGCTCTCGGGGGGTGGCCTGACGCAGCGGCTGCTCGGCTTCGGCAGCGACCGGGCGCACGAGGGGCGGCGCGCGAAAGCGTGAGGCCGGCGAGCGCGGGGCGAGGGGCGAGGGGCCAGGGGCCAGGGACGAGGGGCCAGGGACGAGGGGTCAGGGACGAGGGGTCAGGG
>JACRIP010000307.1 GCA_016220045.1 Planctomycetota bacterium | reverse complement strand
TTTCAGGTTCTTGATAGCCGGAGGAAAAAGACATGGCGACGAAGGCGAAGTCTGCGAAGTCGAGCGCGGGACCGCGCGCGTTGACCCTTGAGGGCGCCGACAAGGCGATCAAGAAGGGTCTGGGGGAAAACCTGACGGAGCGCGAGAGCGAGATCCTGATGCTGCTCTCCGACGGGAACACGAACAAGGAAGTGGCGACCAAGCTGCGGATCAGCTACAAGACGGTGGACACGCACCGGACGAACCTGATGCGCAAGCTGGCCATCCACTCGATCACCGGCCTGGTGAAGTTCACCCTGCTCTCCGGCCGCGGCAGCATCAGCTAGTGCACGGGGCGACGCGCGCGCGCTGAATCCGCGCGGCGGCGCGTCCCCGAACCGTAAAAAAACGGCGAGCCCGTCGACCTTGCAGTGGTCGGCGGGCTCGCTGTGGTCTGGGGGGGGTGAGGGGTCGGGGAAGGTTTCGCGGGGTGGGCGGAGGTGGTACCCACCCCGCGAGGAAGCGGGCTTCACCGCGGGCGATCCCCATTGTCATCGACGCATGCTAAAGCATCCGTCGTGCCGGAGAATAGGAACTTCGCCGGAAGGGGGGGGAAGGGCCGAAAAACCTGGGATTGCGGTGTCGGGGGCGGGGGGAACCTGGGGCGCGCCGCGGGCGGGGAGTATCCGGGGGGTGACGCGGGCGCGGGCGTGGGCGGCTGAACGCGCCGCAACTCTTGTCTTGGGCAATAGTTGCCACGCCTGTATCCGCCCGGATCGGCCGCCGTATCCGATTCGATACGCGGCCTGGTTCAAACGCCGCAAAACGGGGACACGATCCTGAATTCCAGCCCCATCCCGCTGATGAGCGTATACCCGCTCCGGAATTCAGGTCATGTCCCCGTTTTGCTCCCTTGAGCAGGCGAGGACTGTTACCCCGATTTGAACCAGGCCCGAGACGCCGCGCGGCAGTGTGCCCGCGCGCCGGCGGTTGCTCGCCGGCCCGGGGCGGGGGGAACCCCGTCCCTACGGTACGGACGGTCCTGGGCGTAGGGGCGGACCCCGGTGTCCGCTCTGCCTGCTCACCGACTCCGCCCTTCCGGCACCTTTTGCGACCGCCTCAGGAGGCCGAACTCTCCGCGCCCGCCCCGCCGCGCAGGCCGAGCTGCTTGATCAGGCGCGCGAGGTAGGTGCGCTGCAAGCCCAGCGCGTCCGCCGCCCGGGTCTGGTTCCCCCCCGCGCGCTCGAGCGCCTCCAGGATCAGGCGCTTCCGGTAGTCCGCCACCCGGGCGTGGAAATCTCCGAGCCCGGGCACGCCGACCGACCCGGCGGCGCCGCCCCCGCCGCCCGCGGGGTCCGCCGCACCCGCGCCCGCGCCGCCGCCCGCCGCCAGCGCCGTGTCCAGCAGCTCCTGCGGCAGGTCGGCCGCACCCACCTCCTCCCCGTCGAAGAGCGCCACCGTCCGCTCCACCACGTTCTTCAATTCGCGCACGTTGCCCGGCCAGGGGTACGCTTCGAGCAGCGCGAGCGCCGGCTCGGCCACGCGCGGCGCCGGCCGGTGCGCCTCCCGGCATGCCTGCTCCAGAAAATACCGTACGAGCTCGCGCACGTCCCCGCCGCGCTCGCGCAGCGGCGGCACCGGCAGCACGACGACGTTCAGCCGGTAGTAGAGGTCTTCGCGAAAGCGCCCGTCGGCCACCCGCGCCTTCAAGTCCCGGTGCGTCGCCGCCACCACGCGCAAATCCACGGCAATCCCCTCATTCCCGCCCACGCGTTCGAAGGTGCGCTCCTGGAGCACGCGCAGGAGCTTGGCCTGGAACGGGGCGGGGATGTCCCCGATCTCGTCGAGAAAGAGCGTGCCGCGATGGGCCGCCTCGATCTTGCCGATGCGCCGCGCGTGCGCTCCGGTGAAGGCCCCCTTCTCATGGCCGAAGAGTTCGCTCTCGAGCAGGCCCTCGGGCAGGGCGACGCAGTTGACGGCGATGAAGGGCCCGGCGGCGCGCGGGCTCTTGCGGTGGATCTCGCGCGCCAGCACCTCCTTGCCGGTGCCGCTCTCCCCGAGGAGGAGGATGGTCGCGCCGGTCCGGGCGGCGCGCCCCGCCAGCTCGAAGACCTCGCGCGTGCGCGGGTCCGCGATCACGGGCTCGACGTCGGCGCGGCCGAGGCGGAGGGCGGAATTCTCGCGGCGCAGGTTGGTCCGCTCCAGGCCGCGGCGGATGGTCTCTTCGACGAGGGAGGGCTCGAAGGGCTTCTGGATGAAGTCGTAGGCGCCGGCCTTCATGGCGGCGACCGCGCGTTCGACCGTGCCGAAGGCGGTGATGACGACCACGGTGACGTCGAGCTCCTCGGCGCGCAGGCGTTCGAGGAGGGCGACGCCGTCGCCGTCGGGGAGGGAGAGGTCGAGGAGGACGAGGTCGGGGCGGTCGCGCCGGATCGCGGCGTAGGCGTCGCGCACCGTGCCCGCTCCGGCGACGTCGTAGCCGCGGCTGGCGAGGCGGTCGAGCAGGGACTGGCGGATGTGGGGATCGTCGTCGACGATCAGGAGCTGGGCCATGCGGGGAGCCTCAGGGTAAAGCGGGCGCCGCCCTCGGTCCGGTTGGCGGCGCAGAGCGTGCCGCCGTGGACCTCGACGATGCCGCGGGCGATGGTCAAGCCGAGGCCGACGCCGGGCAGACGCACTCCCGGGGTCGCGCCGGGCGCCGCCCCCGACCCGAGCGCGGCGCCGGCGGCGACCGTGGCGAACTTGTCGAAAATGCGTTCGAGCATACTCGGGTGAATCCCCGGCCCGGTGTCGGTGACGACGCACTCGACCCAGCCGCGGGGGGGTGCGGAGGCGGCGGCGGACGCGGGCGCGCGGGGGTCGAGGGCGGCCGGCGCCGGCCCCACGGCCACCTCCACGGCGCCGCCGCCGGGCGTGAATTTGATCGCGTTGTCGATCAGGTTGAAGAGGACCTCGTGGAGCTTGAGGGCATCGCCGCGCACGCGGCTGCATGGGGCCTCGGCCATGGTCACGTGGACCTGTTTGCGCTCGGCGAGCGGGCGGGCGGCCCCCACCGCGCCGCGCGCGACCGCCGCCAGGTCGATCTCGGTTGCGCCCGCCTCCACCTTGCCCGCCTGCAGGCGCGCGACCTCCAGGAGATCGTTCACCATCCGGATCAGACGGTCGAGATCGGTGCGCACGCGCCCGAGCACTTCGAGCTGCCGCGCGTCCATCGGCCCGACCACGCCGTCCTGGAGGTTCGCCACCGAGAGCTTGATCGCGGTCAGCGGCGTGCGCAGCTCATGGGAAACGTGGGCGACGAAGTCGCTCTTCAGCTCGTCGAGTTTCTGGAGGGATTCGGCCATGCGATCGAAGGCGCGGGCGAGCTGACCGAGCTCGTCCTCGCGCGCGACGTCGGAGCGGGCGCGCAGGTCGCCGGCGCCCATGCGCTCCGCCGCAACGGAAAGGGCGCGGACCGGGGAGACGATGCGGCGGGTGAGGAAGGCGGTGAGCCCGAGCGCGACCGCGGCGGCGAGGCCGAACCAGAGCAGGGTCTGGCGGCGGACCTCGGCGATGAGCGCGAAGGCCTGGGAGCGGCCCTGGCGCAGGGTCAGCGTCCAGGTGCGGCCGACGACGCGGCCGCGCGTCTCGAAGACCCGGCCCGTGGGCTCCACCCCGGCCAGGATCGTGCCCCGGCCCACGCCGTCGGAGAGGGTGATGGCCGTATCACCCGCCGCGAGCCGCGCGAAGACCGAGAGGATCTGCCGGGCGGGCTCGAGCGAAATCCGCGCGATCAGCGCCCCGACGTGGCGGCCGCCGCGATCCAACGGGACGGAGAGCGTGACGTAGGGGATCGGCCCGAGCTGCTCGATGTAGGGGGAGAGGTAGACTTCGCCGCGCGCGGGCCCGGTCACGAGCGGATGGTCCGGCGGATAGGGGGGCGCCACCGGGCGGACCGGGAAGGGGAGTCCGGCGGGGCGGGCGGCGACGACCCGGCGCGCGGCGTCGGCTTCGGCCGCGCTCCGGCCGGGATCGTGCGCGCCGGCCCCCGCGCCGCCCTCCGTGCCGGCGCCGGCCGGCCCGGGCGCGGGCTCGACGCGGCGGA
>JACRIP010000306.1 GCA_016220045.1 Planctomycetota bacterium | reverse complement strand
GGCCGCGCCCGCGACCCGCCCCGAACCGGACGGCGCACCAGGCGAACACCGGATGAGTTTCGGCGAGCACCTGGAGGACCTGCGCACCCACGTCCTGCGCGCCCTCTACGGCTTTTTGCTGATGGTCCTCCTCGCCCTGGTCTTCCAGGATGGCATCATGGCCGTCGCCACCTGGCCCCACCGCAGCACGATGGCGCGCATCGAGCACGAACGCCGGCCGGAGGCCGCGCCCGACCCGTCCAGCCTGCGCCTCAAGGTCCTGGCCTACCCCGAGAGCATCATGGCGCACATCAAGCTCGCCTTGATCGCCGCCGCCTTTCTCTCCTCCCCGTGGCTCTTCTTCCAGATTTGGACCTTCGTCGCCGTCGGCCTCTACCCCCACGAGCGGAAGTACGTCAATCTCTTCGCCCCGCTTACCCTCGGCCTGTTCGCCGCCGGCGCGCTCTTCGGCTACTACGCCCTCATCCCCCTCGGCCTCTACTACCTCGCCACGTTCGGCGGCGACCTCGTCGAAATGTCCTTCACCCTCGACAACTACCTCGACCTCTTCCTCACCCTCACGCTCGTCGTCGGCCTGTCGTTCGAACTGCCGCTCGTCATGCTCTTTGTCGCCAAAATCGGCCTGGCAAACGCCGCGGCCTACCGCCGTCACTGGCGCATCGCCGTCCTCCTCGCCTTCGTCGTCGCGGCCGTCGCCACGCCCGGTCCCGACCCGATCTCCCAGTTGCTCATGGCCGCGCCCCTCGTCGGCCTCTACTTCGGCGGGATCGCCCTCTGCCGCTGGCTGGGCGCCGGCGGCGACTCCGACGTCTCGACGCCCGCGCCGGACCCGCCCGCCGCCGCGCTTCCCTGAGGCCCGCCCGACCCGCTCCGTCGTCCCGCTCCGTTCCCCGCGTTCCTTCTTCGCCAGCGACCGACACCTCCCTCGGAGTTTCCCATGCGCATCGCCCTGGTCGGCGGCCCCAGCGCCGGCAAGACCACCATCCTCGCCGCCGTCACCGGCCACGACTACGCCGCCTCCGTCGTTTCCCAGGCCGCCGGCAAACCGCGCGACGGCCACGCCCAGGTCCCCGACGCCCGCGTCGATCGCCTCGCCGAAAAGTGGAAACCCAAGAAAACCACCCGCGCGATGCTCGATTTCAACGACACGCAGCCGCTCTTTTTTTCGGGTCCGGAGCGCGACCGCAACCGCGAGACGCTGGCGACCATCCGCGAGGCGGACGGGCTGGCGATCGTGCTCGACGACTACGGCGCGGAGGCCAGGTACGGCGACGCGGCAGCGATCGCGGCGGCGGTCGAAGACTACCGCGCGGAGCTGATCGTGGCCGACCTCGATCAGGTCGAGAAGCGCATCGAGCGGCTGGAGCTGTCGACCAAGAAGCAGCATCCCTACCGCGACGTCGAGTTGAAGGAGCTGGCGGTCCATCGGCGGTTCAAGGAGGCGCTGGAGGGCAACCATTTCGTCTCGACGGTCAAGCTGTCGATCGAGGAAGCGAAGCTGGTCAAGGGCTTCCGTTTCCTGTCGGAGAAGCCGTTGATCGTGGTGCTGAACGTCTCGGAAGCGCGGCTCGGGAAGACGCCTGAGGTGCCGGCGCTGACGGCGAAGGGGGTGCCGCTGGTGCCGCTGGCGGCGCGCCTGGAGCTGGAGCTGCTGCAGATGCCGGCCGACGAGCGCGCCGCCTTCATGGCGGACTACGGGCTGACGGCGCTGGCGACGCCGGGGCTGGTCGCCGCCGCGCACCGGGCGCTCGGGCTGGCGTGTTTCCTGACGATGGGCGACGACGAGTGCCGCGCCTGGACGATCGCGCAGGGGGACGACGCGGTCACGGCGGCCGGCAAGATCCACTCGGACCTTTCCAAGGGCTTCATCGCGGCGGAAGTCGTCGCGTTCGCCGACTGGGATGCGGTCGGCGGCGTGATGAAGGACGTAAAGGCGCAGGGGAAGTTCCGTACCGAGGGCCGCGGCTACCTGGTCAAGGACGGCGACATCCTCAACATCAAGTTCAACGTGTAATTCATGTACGGGGGCGGGGGGCGCTGATCCTTGCCCACAAGTCCGGGCTCGACACTGTACCGAACGGGCGGGGTTCCGCAGCGACCGCCCCGTTGGCGTTCGCATGGCTTGGTTTGTAGTACCGGGCTTCAGCCCGGGTTCGTCGCCGGCCTTTAGGCCGGCTGCCCACGGCGTACTCTGGGCCGGAGACGGATCGAGCGGCCCTCTCCGGCGCGCGCGTCGAGGGTTGCCGGGCTGAAGCCCGGCACTACAACCTCCAAGCCCTTTCCCATGGGAGCGAGTGTACGGTCTCCAGCCGCCGAGTTGTGGGCAACGATCAGGCGGGGGCAGGGGACGCAACCGGGGTTTTCCTACTTGTAGCACTGCTATATTGTGCTACAATAGACACCGATCTCCTTCAGGAAGAGTACCCCGCGCCTCTCGGCCGGCAGGGGGTCGCGCAGAGCGCCCGGAATTCGAGCGTCGCATGGCGCATCCTCAAATCGATTTGCATCGGGCCCTGGAGGCGCTGGGGGAACGGCTCGACGCGGCCGGCGCACCCCCCTTCGAGGTCGCGGTCTGCGGCGGCGCCGCGCTGATCCTCCAGGGATTGGCCGATCGCAAGACCGGAGACGTGGATGTCCTCGGCCAGCTCGTGCGCCGGACCGATGGCGTGGGCGAGCTGCACAAATGGTCGAGGCTCCCAGACCTCCTCCGCGCGGAAGTCCAACGAGTGGCCCAGGATCTCGGCCTCGACTCGAAGGCAGCACCCTGGTTCAATCTGGGACCGGCCGGACTGCTGGACTGTCCGCTTCCGGAAGGGATGGTTGGCCGCCTGCACCCGATGCGGTTTGGGAAATCCTTGGTTCTCCACCTGCTCGACCGCCAGGATCTCCTGGTGTTCAAGGTCTGGGCCTGCACGGATCGGGCGGCGAAGCCGCAGCACTTCGAGGATCTTCAGCAACTGAGGCCCTCGGCGCAGGAGTTGGAGGCCGCAGGGCGCGCGGCGCTCGCCTTCAGTCCGTGGCCGCTAAACCACGAGCGCATCCAGGAACTCCTGACTCGACTGGGACACGGCGATGTCGCTCTCCGCATTCCGCGACCGGCTTGAGGACGCGGTCGACCGCTTCCTCTGGCGGCAGTGGGCGCAACTCGGCGTCTCATCCACCGAGCCCTGGGCCGATCAATGGCTCCTCGACCCCGAGGCGCTGCTCGCGTTCACGTTGGAGGCCGCGCGGAACGACGCCCGGCTGTTCGACGAGGTGCTCGACTGGCTGCTGGTGAACGGTGACGCGCTCGACGTCCAGCGCCTGCGCAATCTGGTCCGCCAGGACGAGAACTACCCGACCCGCCTGCTGGGGGCGGTGGCGGGCCTGCTGGCCGACAACGAGGTTTCCGCCAAGTGGCGCCGCCTGGCGGACTCCGCCCGCGAGCCCGGCGCCGACTCCGCCGCCGACGCGCCTCCCCCGGTCGCCCCCGAGCCCCTTTTCACCGTGGATCGCACCTTCAGCGCCGAGCGCAGCGCCGCCGCGGACCCGCATTTCGCGACCGTCGGCCTGCTGCGCCCGCCCTTCACCCCGCGCCAGCGTTCCTCCCCGGTCCCCACGGCCGCCAACGCCTGCTTGCGCTTCCGCCTGCGCGCCCTCTTCGGCATCGGCATCCGGGCCGAACTGATCGCCTTCCTGGGCGCCCACCGCGCCGCCACGGTAGCCGAGACCGCGGAGGCGACCGCCTACTCCCTGCCCGGAGTGCAACAGGCGCTGCGCGAGCTGGCCGCTTCCGGAACGCTCACCGTTCAGGCGTCTCCCCGCGGCAAGCTCTATGCGCTCGACGCCGAACGCTGGTGGAACTTCCTGGGCCTGGCGGCGCCCGCGCAGGCGCCCGCCATTCTGCGCGGAACGCCCGCCGCGCCGGCCGCGGCCGGCACCCCCGCGGCCGGCGGCGCCGCCGCACTCGCTCAGGCGATCGCCTGGGTCGACTGGGTGCGCCTGTTCCGCGGGCTGGCCGTGCTGCTGCGCCTCGCCCGCCGCCCGGGGCTGCGAGAGAAGTCCGAGTATCTCCAGTTCTCGGACCTGCGCGAAGCCTTCGAGCAGGCCCGACCCGATCTCGAAGGCGCGCAGCTCGATTTTCACCTCCCGGTGCGCGCCGGGCAGTCGCTGGAAGCCTACGCCGCCGAACTCATGTCGAGCCTGCAGGACTTGACGACGCGTCTGCGGGTCGAGCCGCCGACGCCCCTGACGCCCACCGCCGGGATCGCTCCGCGCGATGAAGCGCTGATCCGGCGGCTGCATCAGCTCAGTCCGGCCGCCGCAACCTTCGTGCGCGATGCCGCCCAGTTGCTCGCCACGGACCCGCCGCTCGCGAGCGCCTCCCATCTCCTGGGCCATCTGCTGCGCGAGGCGGAGTCCAGCATCCGCGCGGTCCTCCTGGCCGGCGCTGGCGCCGCGACCCCGCCGACAGAGCACGGTCGGCACGCGGCGGAGATCGCGCGCTGCGTGGCGGAGCTGGGACTGCCGGATGCGCACGGGCTGGCCGCCCTCTGGAAGCGATTGGGCGGGGAGCTGCACCGGTCCGCGCACCGGTCCGGCGTCGAGGCGCCGCGCGCCGTAGACGAAGCGCGCGCGCCCTGGCCGGAGTTCCTGTCGCTGATCGAGGGCATCCTGAACGCCTACCGGGACCGCTACGGCGCGCGCCTGGCCGAAATCGACCGGCTGCTGGCGGCGCGCCCGCCGACGCGCGCCGCGGCCGACGCCCTGATCGCGAAGGCGCCCACCGGGACCGTGAATCGGAGCTACGTGTGCGAGCAGCTTCGGGAGCCGGCCTGGCTTGCCCCCCTCCTCGCCGCCGGGTTCTTCCGCTACCCGCCGGACGCGCGCAAGCGCCCGGACGGTCAGGGGCAGGGGGAATCCTACCCGGCCTGGCCGGAGTCGCGCCTCCTGGATCGCCTCGCCGCCGCCGCGCCGCGTGAGGTCGCCGCCGTTATCCAGGAATTACCCGAGACGAAGAATCCCTGGGTCCATCGGGACGCGATCGCCGCCGCCGCGCGGATGCCGGCGGCGCTCGCGGCCGGGCTCGCCGCGCGCATGGTCGCGTGGCTCCGGACCGAGGACCCGATCGAGTGCCCGCTGGACGCGGCGCGGTTCGCTCTGCACCTTGCCCGGGGCGGGAGCGCCGAGGCCGCGCTCGCCGTCTTTGACCTCCTCCTGGACGTGCGGCCGGCCGGCGCGAAGGAGCAGCGCCGGTCCGCGGCGCGCGGCGATCAGCCGTGTGCGCGCTACGCGGCCGACCTCTACGACCTCGTGCTGGATACGCTAGTCCCCGACGCGATCGAGAGGCTTGGCCTGCCGCTGCTGGATTTGCTGTGCCGGAAGCTGCAGGCGGCGGTGCAGTGTGTTGACGCGCGTGGCTCGTACCGCCGGCGAATGCGGAGCCTGGACATCCTGTACTCCGATGTGCGCCAGGACCGCGTCCTCATGCGGGGAACGGACCTGATCTGGGCACTGCTCCAGGCCGCGTGCGTCACGGCTCGCCGCCTGGCCCAGGGAGCGCCAGAGTGGTCGCTGCGCCCCGTTCTTGGGCTCTTGGACGGCTACGAGGAACCTCTCTTCGGCCGCATCGCGCTCGACCTCCTGGAGGAGCGCGGCATTGCGCTGGCCGAGGTGGCGACCGCGCGCGTCCTCGACCCCGAGTGGCTACATCGCTGGCCGGTCGAGTATCAGCGCCTGCTCCACCAGCGGTTCGCGGACCTGGCGGCAGCAGACAAGTTGCGCTGGCTGCGCTGCATTGAGCAGGGCCCGCCGCCCCGGGAAGACGATGCGGAGGAGCCCGACGACTCGCGGCGCAGATGGCGTACCCGGCGCCTCGCACTCGTGGCGCCCTGGATTCCCGCCGCCTGGCGCAAGCGACATGCGGCCTGGTGCGCGGACTTACCGGCGAACGACGCGCCGTCGCTGCCGCAAGCGCCCCTCGAGTGGCTCGGAACGCGGGCCGTCGGCGCCACCGTGGATCTCCGGTCGGCGCCGGTTGCGGAGATCCTTTCCATTCTCGCGACCGTGCGCGCGCGGAAGCCGGGAGACGACGAGCACGAACCCGAATACGGCATTGCCCTGAAGAATGCCGTGGCCGCCGACCCGGATCGCTTCGCAGCGGAGTGCGAGCGCTTCGCCGACCTGGGACCCGAGCTGTCGGCCGCCGTGCTGGACGGGTTTCGGGAGGCCTTGCGCGCCGCCCGGCCGGTGCCCTGGCCGGCAGTCCTGGCGCTCGCCACCGCCATCATCGAACCGGCCAGCGCCGCGTCGGCGCGAAGCTCGACGGCGGGCGCGCCCACGGAGGATCCGCACGCGGCGGGCCGGGGCCTCGCCGATCTCCTCGCCTCGGGCATGGCCGAGAGCAACCACGGAATCCCGCTCGCCCTGCGCGAATCGGTCTGGCGCCTGCTGGAGCGGCTCGCGGAGCACGCCGACCCCACGCCCGAGACCGAAGCGGCCCGGCTACGGATCCGCGAGATTCCATTCGAGTTGGCCATCAACTGCGTGCGGGGGCAAGCCCTCTCCGCGGTGGTGCAGTACGCCGTCTGGGTACGGCGCGCGACCGCGGCCGTGCCGAAGCCGCGCACCGGCGCGCGACTCGGCTTCGGGGAGATGCCCGAGGTGGCGCGGCTCCTGGAGCGTCACCTCGACCTGGGGCGAGAGCCCTCTCTGGCCGTGCGTTCCATCTACGGCCGGTGCTTCCCGTGCCTGATGGAGCTTGCGCCGAAGTGGACCGACGCGCACCTCGCCGCGATTTTCCCGGAGGGGGAGGCCGGCCGGCCCTGGCGGCAGGCGGCGTGGGAGTCCTACCTCTGCTTTGCCCCGCACCACGACCGCAGCTTCGCAATCCTGGAGGCACACTATCGCGCCGCCGTGGAGTCGCTCGCCGATCTCCCTGCGGATGGGGAGGCGGAGTCCGCCGCGGATATCGACCTGCCGACGCGGCTGGCGCAGCACCTCATGGTGTTCTTTGCGCGCGGGCGCTGCGTCGAGCCGGGGCCACGCGCGCTGCTCGCGGCCTTCTTCGAAACGGCGCCGGATCGGCTGCGCGGCGAGGCGGTCGCACACCTCGGACACCTGCTCCGGCACTCGGTCGGCGCGCTGCATCCGGACGTAGCGAATCGACTGCAGCAGCTCTGGCAGGAACGGTTGACCCGGGGGCAAGCGGCGCGCGGACAGGGAGCCCAGGCGGAGTTGGCGGCCTTCGGCTGGTGGTTCGCCTCCGGCGCGCTCGACGACCGCTGGGCGGTCGAGCGCCTGGTTGAGACGTTGCGGCTGTCGCCGCGCATCGAATCGGACTGGCCGGCGATCCAGCGCTTGGCGCGGCTGGCCGCGCGGTATCCGGCCGCGGCGGTCGCGGCGCTTGCGTTAATGGTGGAGGGCTGCCCGGACAACGGGCCGCTGGACCTGTGGCTGGAGGAAATGCCGCAGATCCTGCAGGCGGGCCTGCGCTCAGGCGATGCCCCGACACAGGAAGCGGCCCGACAGTTGTTGCTTCGCCTCGTGCGCGATCGCGGCAAGCTGGCGCTGCGACCCCTCCTGGTCGAGCTGCCGGAAGCGGGCACGTCGGCCAGGAGTTGATTCCTGGCATCATGGGCAGAGCGTGCGACAGCTCCTCTGGGCCATCCGCACCCACGGCCCCCGCTCGTTCACCGACCGGGGTACCCGGCAAATGCCGGAGTACTCCCACCTGCGACGCTCCGCCTGCCTACCCCTCGCTTCGCCGACGGCCTCCTCGCCGCCCTCGGGAAAATCCCTCGCCAACTCGCCAAGGAACCGTACAATGTCCACCGGGCCGGCCATCCAGGCCCGCTTGAAGACCGGCTCCCGCCGCGCCTGCTCGCGACCGTCGATCCGACGATTTCCGGCGGCGACTCCCGCCCGCTCGGCCGACTCCCGGGGCACGCACGATGATCCTCGTTCAGTGTCGCTGCGGCATGCGCTTCCGCGCCCAGGACCAGACGGCAGGCAAGGCCTTCGCCTGCACGCAGTGCGGCGCACCGCTTTGCGTCCCGCGACCCGGCGTCCCTCCCGCCTGGACCGCAAACCCAGTCTCCGCACGCGCCGCCGCCCGGCAAGAGCGCGCCGCCCCGGCCCCATCGCCCAGACCGCGGATCCCTGCCCTGATCGGTCTCGCCCTCGTCGTCCTTCTGTGCCTCGCCGCCCGCTACATCTACTCCGAGCGACTCCGCTCCGCCCAACTGGCCGCGGACGCCGACGCCGCCGACGACGCCGCCGCGGACACTGCTCGCATCCGCGCCGCCGCCGCCCGGGCCGTAGGCGACATCACCTTACCCCCGCTCGCCCCCGGCGACGTCGTCCGCTGGTACAAATCGGTCGAGGCTGCCATACGGGGAAACTCGGAGGGCCTGCCCATCGCGCTCTGTGTGCTCGACTCCCGTGCGGAGCAGTTTCCGCGCGTGGCCGAGGCCATCCGCTCGTTGGCTCCCCTCCGCACGACGGACAAACTCCTCTGGGTCCGCGTCTCCATCGAGGTCGACCGCCTCCAGCTCTGGACCGTCGACGATGGCGCACAGCGGATGCAGCGCCTGCAGCTCCGGACCGAGTTCCATCACGTCCAGGTGCGGTACGACCAGTCCTTCACGCACGCGGACGGAGCCGCCGAGGGAGCGCTGACGTTCCCTCAGGGCCTCGAGCTCGCCGGCAATTCGCTCGGCGCGGCGATCCGCGGCACGCTGCCGATGGACGACCGGGCGACGTGGGAGACCGCAGCGCGAGGTCGAGCCACGATGCTTCGGACTCCCGTCCTTCAATGGCTCGGCCCCTCGGGCTTGGCCCTGAGAGATATTTCACCGATTGAAGGCGCCTTCGAAATGGAGGAATTCCTTCTGCGTGCCGCATCCGCCATCGAGGTCCTGCACGGAAAGTCCGGGAGTCGACGGGCCGCCTACCTTCCGCGCCCCGCGGCGATGGTGCTGAGTGTAACCCGGTCGGGGGGAGGGGAAGCAGCCGGCTCCGGACCGAGCGACTTCGACGTCTGTGCCGACGCGCTGCGCCGCATCCCGGGCGTCGAAAACCTGACCTGGGAGTGGAGCTCGACCGCTGGGTCCAGATCGGGTCTCGTGTGTACGATGGACCTGGGCGCCGGGCGCGCCGTGCGGGTGAGTGAGGTGGAGGCGGCCCTCCGGCCGGGATTCGAGCTCGGCTCCTTCGCGGGCGCGCGGAAATGCTCTTCCAGCACGCGCGGAAAGTGGCGGTACCTGCCGTGCGATGGCGTGCTGCGCATCGAGGCCCAGGGCGACCTCGGCTCGCAACGCCTCGACTCGCTCCTGCGCGATCTGGCCACGGCCGGCTTGGAGCCCATCCACTGGAAGGTCGGAGACGCCGCCTCCTCCGCCATCATTGAAGTCATCCTTCGCCGCGGGGAGCGCGGAACTCTCTCCATGATCCGCGATGCGTGCGCCCGCACGCCCGGCGTCCGCGCGGGCGCAACCGATCTCGTGGGCCTGGACGCTGTCGACTGAGCCGAGAGGCATGAGGAAGAAGCCATGCGACGCCTCCATTGCCGGGCCGGGGTGCACGTCCGGGATTGCGGACGCGCGTGCCCCCTCGATCGCCGCCCCCGTGACGCGAAGTGTTAGGCCGCCGCAGCGGGCGTGCCTTGGCGGCAGCATGGCCTCCGTTCTTGCGGCTTGACCGTACCAGCCGCACGCATCGAAAGCACGGCCTGCGTCGTCCTCGTATCTCGTACTCGTACTCGAATGCCCAGGGCGTTCGAGGACGAGGACGAGGACGACGGAGGCCAGGCTGCCGCCAAGGTACGCCCGCTATAGCGGCACAGTACTCTGCGTCGCCGGTGTGGAGATCGAGGGGACAAGCGCGTCGGCAATACCGGACATGAACCCGCCTCGTCGACCCCGCTTGACAGGCTCTGCGCCATGTGCTAGGTTCCGGATCTTCATCCCGGCCCCCGCCCCCGCCCCCCCGGAGGTCACCGCATGGCCGCCAAGGTCGTCCTCGCCTTCTCCGGCGGCCTCGACACCTTGATCGCGATCCACTGGCTGCGCACCGTACGCAACCTCCGCGTGGTCACCTTCTCCGCCCACCTCGGCCAGCCCGACGGCATGGCCCCCCTCGGCGAACGCGCCATCGCGCTCGGCGCCTCCGCCGCCCACGTCGGCGACCTGCGCGACACCTTCCTCCAGGAGTACGCCTTCCGCGCCCTGCGCGCCGACGCCGTCTACGAAGGCGGCTACCTGCTCTCCTCCGCGCTCACCCGCCCCCTCATCGCCTCCGAACTGGTGCGCATCGCCGAGGAGGAGGGCTGCGAGTTCGTCGCCCACGGCTGCCGCGGCGTCGGCAACGATCAGATCCGCTTCGAAAACTGCATGCGCGCACTCGCGCCCGACCTCACCGTGCTCGCGCCGCTGCGCGAACTCAAGCTGCAGTCCACCAAGGACGACGTCGAGTACGCGCGCACCGTCGGCATTCCGCTCACCGGCATTCGCCGCGAGGTCCTGAGCATCGAACAGAATCTCTGGGGCGCCTCCATCCGCCTCGATCCCTTCCTCGACCCGTGGGGCGAGGCCGGGCGCGAGACCCACGTGATGACGACCCCTCCCGAGGAAGCGCCCGACAAGCCCGCCCACGTGGAGATCGAGTTCAAGAAGGGCATCCCGGTCGCCCTCGACCGCAAGGAGCTGCCGCCGATCAAGCTGGTCGATACGCTGAACAAGATCGCCGGCCGCCACGCGATCGGCCGCCTCGAAATGATCGAGAACCGCATTTCCGGCGTCAAATCGCGCGAGCTCTACGAGGCGCCCGGCGCCGCCGCGCTCTACGCCGCGCACGCCGCCCTCGAGGAGATCACTCTCGATAAGGTATCCGCCCGGGTACGCGAAATCCTCTCGCGCGAGTATGCGCGCATGGTCTACGACGGGCTCTGGTTCACCCCGCTGCGCGAATCGGTGGATTCGTTCTTCGATCGGCTGCAGCGCGACGTGAACGGCACGGTGCGGCTCAAGCTCTACCGGGGCGGGATGCAGATTTCGGGCCGCCGCGGACCGCGCACGCTCTACCGGCCGGACCTCCTGGCCCACTGCGGCGAGGAGGTGTTCGAGCTGGCCGCGCTCCCCGGCGGGCTCCCCACTCCCGCGCCGCCCCCGGTGACGACGGAAGCCGCCGATAATCCGGACTCCGCCACCGCCGACTCCTCCTCGGCTCTCGCTCCGCCGACCCCGCCCGCCCCCGCTCCCGCCCACCCGGCCCCCGCCGCAAGGACCGCCGCGCATGGACGCCGAGATCGTCGCCACGGGGAGTGAGCTGGTCCTCGGCCGGATCGCCAACACCAACGCCGCGTGGCTCTCGCGCGAACTGGAGGCGCTCGGCTTTCCGGTGCGTTTCCACACCGCCGTCGGCGACCGCCGCGACGATCTGCTCGCCGCCCTGCGTCTGGCCGCCCGCCGCGCGCGCATCGTGCTCATCACCGGCGGACTCGGGCCGACCGCCGACGACCTCACGCGCGCGGTCGTGGCCGCGCTCCTCCGCCGCCCGCTGGTGCGCGACCCCGCCGCCGTCGAGCACATCCGCGCGCGCTTCGCCGCCCGCGGCCTGCCGATGACCCCGTCCAACCTCGTGCAGGCGGATCGCCCGGCCGGCACGCACTCCGTCCCGAACCCCGGCGGCACCGCCCCCGGCTTCATCGCCCGCCGCGGGCGCGCCCGCCTGATCGCCCTCCCCGGTGTGCCGCGCGAGATGGAAGTGATGTTCCGCGCCACGGTGGCCCCCTACCTGCTCGGCCTCTCCCGCCGTCCTACGGCTATCGCCGTACGCGAGCTGCTGGTCTACGGCCTCCCGGAATCGACGCTGGGCGAGCGCCTGGGCGCGCTCTTCCGGCCGGAGGGGAATCCCGCGGTCGGGACGATGCTGCGCTCGCCGACGGTGGTGGTGCGGGTGCGCGCGTCGGCCGCGACCGCCGCCGCCGCCGCGCGCCGGGCCGACGCCTGCGCCCGCCGCATCCGCGCCCGGCTCGGCGACGCGGTCTACGGCGAAGGCGAGGGCAATCTCGAACACGAGGTCATCCGTCTCTTGAGCGCGCGCCGGCGCACCCTTGCCCTCGCCGAGTCCTGTACCGGCGGCCTGATCGGCCACAAGCTGACCAACGTCCCGGGCGCTTCGGCCGTCCTGCTCGCGGGCACGATCGCGTACGCCAACGCGACCAAGACCTCGGCGCTCGGCGTGCCGCGCCGCCTGCTGGCGCGGCACGGCGCGGTGAGCGCGCCGGTTGCGGAAGCGATGGCCCGCGGCGCCCGCCGCCGTGCCGGCGCGGATTTCGCCGTCGCGGTCACGGGGATCGCCGGTCCGACCGGGGGAACGCCCGAGAAGCCGGTCGGTCTCGTCTTCCTCGCCGTCGCGGGCCCGCGGGGCGTACGCGTCGAGGAGCACCGGTTCCCCGGCGAGCGCGGGTGGGTCAAGGAACGCGCCGCCGCCGCGCTCAACGCCCTCCGGCTCGCCGCCGCCGGACGGGTTTAGACGTTTGGGAGTTTGGTGGTTTGGAAGTTTGGGCGGTCAGACAGTCGTTTGTGACAGGTCGCGTGCTCCCCGCCGTGTTTCTCCCGCACCGTGAGAGCGCTATTCGAGGAACGAGCCGGCAGTACGCCAGGAACGACTCGGCCCCAGAACTTGCAAACCTCCTGAGTCTCCAAACCTCCAAACCCCCAAACCCCGCTCCCCGAAAGGGCCATCGCCCATGCCGCCGCCCAAACGCTGGCATCTCCACGACCCGCGGCCCGCCGAAGCCGCCGCGCTGGCCGGCGAGCTCGACGTCGCGCCGCTCCTCGGCCAGATCCTGCTCAACCGCGGGCTCGGCGATCCGGCCGCCGCCCGCCGCTTCCTGCGGCCCGACCTCGGCACCCTGCTCGACCCCTCCGGCCTGCCCGACATGGGACGCGCGGTCGAGCGGATCTCCGCCGCCCTGCGCGCCGGCGAGAAGATCGTCGTCTACGGCGACTACGACGTCGACGGCGTGAGCGCCACCACGCTGCTCATGAGCCTCTTCCGCTTCCTCGGCCGCGAGGTCCGCTACTACATCCCCGACCGCATGACCGAGGGCTACAGCCTCAGCCGTACGGCAATCGAGCGTTTCGGGCGCGAGGGGGTCAAGGTCCTCATCACCGTCGACTGCGGCACCACCGACGTCGCCGAGATCACCGTCGCGCGCGACCTGGGCATCGACGTCATCGTCACCGACCACCACGAACCCGGCCCGACCCTGCCGCCCGCCTTCGCCATCGTCAACCCGAAGCTGCCGACCTCGACCTACCCGTTCAACCTGCTCGCCGGCTCCGGCGTCGCCTTCAAGCTGGTGTGGGGCATCGCCCAGGGGCTCTCGGCCTCGCGCAAGGTCACGCCCGCGTTTCGCGAGTTCCTGGTCGACTCCATGGCTTTCGCCGCGCTCGGCACCGTGGCCGACGTGGTCCCGTTGATCGGCGAGAACCGCGTGATCGCGGCCTTCGGACTGAGCGCGATCGCGAAGACCCGCTCGCCCGGGCTGCGCGCGCTCCTGCGCGGCGCGGGCATCGCGGACGGCGAGCCGGTTTCGGCGACCGACGTCGGCTTCAAGATCGGCCCGCGCATCAACGCCGGCGGGCGCATGACCCATGCCTCCCAGGTGGTCGAGCTCCTGCTCGGCACCGACCCGGGCACGATCGAGGACACGGTCGAGCGCCTGGACAAGACCAACCGCGACCGCCAGCGCACCGAGGCCCAGGTGCTCGAGGTCGCCCGCGCCGCCGCGTTGCGCATGGACCCGGCGAATCGCCGCTCGCTGGTGCTCGCCGGCGAGGGCTGGCACCCGGGCGTCATCGGCATCGTCGCCGCCACGCTGGTGGACGAATTCCACCGCCCGACGGCGGTGATCTCGCTGAAAGACGGCATCGGCAAGGGTTCCGCGCGCTCGATCCCCGGTTTTCACCTGACCGAAGCCTTCGCCGCCTGCGCCGCCGCGCTCGAAGGCTTCGGCGGCCACGCGTACGCCGCCGGTTTCGAGATCCGGACGGACCGCGTCGAGGCCTTGCGCGACCTCTTCGAGGCCCACGCGCAGCGCCGCCTCGCGCCCGAAGACCTGCTGCCGCGGCTGACGCTCGATGCCGAGATCGATCTCGCTGAGCTCTCGGTCGCGCGCGTGCGCGAGCTGTCGCTGCTCGACCCGTGCGGCGCCGCCAATCCGGCTCCGCTCCTCTCCGCCGCCGGGCTCCGCGTCTCCGGCGAACCCCGGATCATCGGCAAAAACGCCAACCATCTCTCCTTCTACGTCACCCAGGGCCGCGCCTCCTTCAAGGCCGTCGCCTTCGGCATGCTCGACCGCCTCCACGAGGTCAATTCCGCGCGCGGCCGCAACTGCGCCCTCGCCTTCCAGCCCCAGGTGAATGCCTGGCGCGGCTCCGAGAGCGTGGACCTCGTGGTGCGCGATATCCGGTTCTGAGGCCCGGGCCCAGGGCTGATCGTTGCCCACAAGTCCGGGCTGAACACCGTACCGATGGGGCGGGGCTTCGCAGCGACCGCCCCGGTGGCGTCAGGATAGCCTGGTTTGTAGTACCGGGCTTCAGCCCGGGTTCGTCGCCGGCTTTCAGGCCGGCTGCCCACGGCGTACTCCGGGCCGGAGACGGATCGAGCGGTCCTCTCTGGCGCGCGCGTCGAGGGTTGCCGGGCTGAAGCCCGGT
>JACRIP010000303.1 GCA_016220045.1 Planctomycetota bacterium | reverse complement strand
GCACCTGCAGAAGCACGTCGGGCGTCGTGATTTCGCCGCGTGCGCGTTGCATGGCCCCTGTCCGCCGCGCCAGTTCCCGCCATTCCGGCGGCAACAGGCTCGCTACCACGGTCCACTCTTCGTCCATCGGCTTTGCGCTCAGGGCCGCAGAGTATAGCAAAGCCGCCCGACGAGTCAAGCCTTAGGTTAGCGCTTATGGGGGGCAGGGGCAGGGAGTAGAGCCGGAGAGCATGATCATGGGAGCTTTGGGGGTGCCGTGCACCGACCGCCACACCTGTATCCCCAAAGGGAGGGAGTAGGGGGCGGACCCGACCGAGTGAAGCATGACCGCGGAGGCAAAACGCGATACAATGGACTCGTTCGACGTTGGATCCCTACCAGACTGGATCCGTCTCCAGATTACTCGCGGAGCTGTACGCAACGTGTCGCTTGGCGAGGTGTTCAAGGCCAATACTCAAACTGGCCCCCGACCCCTGCCCCCTGGTCCCTGCCCCCTGATCCCTGATCCCTGGGCCCTGGTCCCTGGTCCCTGGTCCCTGGTCCCTGATCCCTGATCCCTGGTCCCTGATCCCTGGTCTCGTCCCCGCGGAGGCCCTCGAATGCGCATCCCGCCCGCGAAGAAACGGCCCGTGCATTCCGCGCTCCGGCCTCCGACGCGCGGGGAGGCGCGGCGCGGTACCGCGCTCCTGGGGCCGGTCCGTGCCGAGGACCTCGCCGTGGCCGCGCGCGCCCGCGGGGTCGTCGAGCGCGTGCTGAAAGCCGCGGAGGAGGGACGTCCCGCCGATCGCATCCTCGCCCAGGAGCTGCGCGCCGGCACCGCGCTCGCGCCCGCGGACGCACGTTTCGTCAGCCGCCTCGCCTTCGCCGCCTTCCGCTGGCGCGGGTGGACCCGGCTGATCCCCGCCTCCTCCCCCGGCCGGGCGCTCTTCCTCGCCTACTGGCTCGACGGCGGGCCGGAACATCCCGCGCTCCGGGCCTGGGCTCCGGAAAAGACCCTGCCCCGGATCGCCGCCGACGCCGCGCCCGCCGCCCGCGCCGCCGCGTTCGCGCGCCTCACCGGCGTGACCCCCGACCCGGCCGCGCTGGTGCCGTCCTGGTTCGCCGACCTGACGGACGGACCGGTCGCCGACCTGGTCGAGTCCTTCACGCGACCGCCCGCGCTCTGGGTGCGCGCCTGCGACACCGCCCCCGCCGCCGTCGCCGCGCTGGTCCTGGAGCTCGGCAAGCTCGGCGTGTCCGCGGAGCCGCATCCGGTACTCACCGGGGCGCTGCGCGTCGCCTCCGCCGTCAGCCTGTACGAAATCCCGCCCTTCCGCACCGGCCGCATCGAGGTGCAGGACCTGGCCTCGCAGGCGGTGGGCGCCGTGTGCGCGCCCGCGCCCCGCGAGCGCTGGTGGGACGCCTGCGCGGGCGCCGGCGGCAAGACCCTCGATCTCGCCACGCGGATGGGCGGGAAGGGCACCGTGGTCGCGACCGATGCGCACGCGCGCAAGCTCGACGAGCTGCGCCGGCGCGCGCGCCGGGCCGGGCTGTCGAACATCTCGCCGCGGGAGTGGGACGGAAAGGGGGTCGCCGGGACGCCGCGCAGCTACGACGGCGTCCTGGTGGACGCGCCGTGCAGCGCGAGCGGGACCTGGCGGCGCAATCCCGACGCGCGCTGGCGCACCCGCCCGGAGGCGGTCGCCGAGCTGGCGCGCGCCCAGGCGGCGCTCCTGCGCGCCGCGGCCGCCGGCGTCAAGCCCGGCGGTCTCTTGGTCTACGCCGTCTGCTCCCTCCTGCGGCCCGAAACCAGCGACGTGGTCGCGGCCTTCCTCGCCCTCCCGGATACGGCGTTCACCTTGGACCCGATCCCGCATCCGCTGACCGCCGAGCCCACCGATGGGCGGATCTGGATCTGGCCCCACCGCGCGGATTCGGACGGGATGTTCATCGCCCGGATGCGGCGGAAGAAGCCGTAGCGGAGGCGGGGGGCGCCGCGGCGGCGGGGGACGCGGCGGCCAGGGGCGGCTCGGCGCCGAGCCAGGCGCGGAACTCCGACCGCGCCAGCAGGGGGCGCAGCTCGGGATCGCGGCGCAAGAGCGCGAGCAGGAGCGGCGTGCACATCGCCGTCGTCAGGAGCGCCATCAGCACCAGCATGCTGAACACCGTCTGCGGGATTACCCCGAGATTGTAGCCGACGTTCAGCACGATCAGCTCCATCAGCGCCCGCGTATTCATCAGCACGCCGACCGCGGTCGCCGTGCGCCAGGGCATGCCGCCGAGCCGCGCCGCCAGGGCGCAGCCGCCGAACTTGCCGGCGATCGCGGCGGCCGAGACCAGCCCGGCCAGGAGCCACAGCTCGACGCTCCCGAGCCCGGTCACGTCCGTGCGCAGGCCGGTGAAGGTGAAGAAGATCGGCAGGAAGAAGGCGGTCACGAAATCGCCCATCCGGCGCGTCACCGCGCGCCGGAAATCGGCGTGCGCCGAGAAGACCGCGCCCAGCAGGAAGGCGCCGAAGATCGCGAAGATGCCGATCTTGCTCGTGACCATGGCGGAAAGGAAGATGAGCACCAGGAGGGCCGCCAGGGCGGGCATGGTCAACTCCCCGCCGTTCACTCCCAGCGTCCAGGTGGCCCAGCGGTGGAGGAGGGGCCGGAGCACGAGGATCAGGAAGAAACCGTAGGCGATGGTCGAGCCGAGCATGAGCGCGCTGTCGGCCAGGCGGAATCTCGACTGCACCAGCGCGGAGCAGGCGGCGAGGAGGACCCACCCGGTGGCGTCGTCCACCGCGGCGGCGGCGATGGCGATCGTGCCGAGGCGCGTGCGCGAGAGATTGAGCTCCATGAGGATGCGGCCGAGGATGGGAATCGCCGTAATGGACATGGCGGTGCCCATGAAGAGCGCGAAGGCGGTGAACTCGATGCCGGCGGCGACCCGGGGATGCAGGACGTGGGCCACCGCCCAGCCGAGGCCGAAGGGGAGCGCGACGCCGGAGATCGAGATCAGCGCGGCGGCGCCGCCGTCGAGGCGGAGGTGGGTGAAGTCGAACTCGAGGCCGATGAGGAAGAGCAGGAGCACGAGCCCGAGCTGGCTGAGGACCATGAGGATTTCGCCGGGCTCGGGCGTGAAGAGGGCGCGGGTGGCGGCGGGAGCGAGCCAACCGAGCAGCGAGGGGCCGAGCAGCAGGCCGGCGGCGATTTCGCCGACCGCGGCGGGCTGGCCGAGGCGCTTGAAGGCGAGGGCGGCGAGGCGGGCGGCGGCAAGGATCACCACCAGTTGCGGGAGGACGCGGGAGACGGTGCCCTCGACGGCCGAGGCGAGCAGCAGGAGGCACGGGCCGCCTGGGACGGAAAGATCGGCCGGCGTCGGATTCATGCGCGGTGATGCTCCTGGGAAGGAGGGCGGCGGGAGCAGGGAACCCGCAGATTGTACCCGAGAGTGCCCGCCGGGAGCGAGGGGGAAGGGGGGCCCGGGGGCATGTCCGTTGTTGTTGCCGGCGGCACTTCCGGTGCTCCTGACCCTGCCGTAGGGGCGCGTCGAAACGCGCCCCTGCGGCGCAGGCCGACGCCGGGTTGCCGCGGCCGGTCCCTGCGGCAGGCTGGGGTCCCTGGGCCGGTCGCGGGTCGCCATTCTCGGCTCATGCGCGGCGTGCCGGGCTGTGGGCGACGGGTGGCGGGCGGAGGTCCCTTCCGGTAGGCGTGCACGGCATACGCTGCTCCCCGCACGGGCGCGTCACGACGCGCCCCTACCGCAGCCGCGGGAGAACCGGCGATGCGGGGCGCAGCAATAGCGGACATGCACCCCGGGGGGCCGGGGTGCATGTCCGCTATTGCGACTCGACCGTACCAGCCGCGCGCATCGAAATCATGGCCTCCGTCGTCCTCGTAGCTCGTACTCGTACTCGTACTCGAATGCCCAGTGCGTTCGAGCACGAGTACGAGTACGAGTACGACCCGCGCACGATCGTGCCACGAGGGTGCGCCGCTTGCGGCGGCCCGGTACGCGGTGTCGTTCGGGCGACGATCAGGGGGACACGCGCGCCCCGCACTACCGGACATGCACCCCGGGGGGCCGGACATCCGCTCTGGGGGAGATACCCGGCTTGACTTTACTCCCGTCGCCGCGTACGTAGGAAGGCCCAGTACGCAAAGTAGGAGTGACCTCGATGAATCGTACGCCGCACGTCGTCGTTCTCGCAGCCCTCGTGTGCTGCCTGGTGGCCGTCCCCGCCGCGCGGGCGGCCGGACTCGAGTGGGAGCCCGCGATCGATCCCGACGGGCAGATCTTCCCCGCGCTCATCGTCGCCACCGCTACGCTGCGGGGCGCGGCGGAGGAGCCGGAGGCCCACGCCATCGGCGACGCGCGCGGGCTGATGAGCGTCCGCGTGAAGGCCCCCGCCGCGGGCGCCGCGTTCAAACTCACCATCCGCTGCGATCGGATCCTGAAGCCCAGCACCCTCGAGGGCGTCCTGCCCGAGGCGGGTGAGGTCTATACCCTATCACCCAAGCTGCTCTACAACTACGAGGCCCTGCTCGACCAGTGCCAGCTCATGCCGGCCGACGTGACCTTCGAGCTGGCCGTGGGCGGCGCGAGCGAGCAGAAGACCCTGACCGCGACCCTCCGCACGATCAACGATTGCCCCTACTCCTACGTCGGCGCGTCCGGCGACGAGGACGAAGGCGAAGAAATCGACCTCAACTTCATGTTCGCCGCCTACGTCAACGAGAACCACCCGCTGATCGACAAGCTGCTCAAGGAAGCGCTCGCTACCAAGGCGGTCTCCTCCTTCTCCGGTTACCAGGAGAAAGACCCGAAGGCGGTCTACGCGCAGGTCTACTCGATCTGGCGCGTGCTCCAGCAGCGCGGCGTCAAGTACAGCAGCATCACGGAGACCGGCGCGCACTCGGAGCGCGTCTACAGCCAGCACGTGCGCTTTCTCGACGAGTCGGTCGGAAACGCCCAGGCCAACTGCGTGGACGGCAGCGTGCTCTTCGCCGCGGCGCTGCGCAAGATCGGCATCGATGCCGCCCTGGTGCTGGTGCCCGGCCACTGCTTCCTCGCCTTCGACCTCGACGAGGAGGGGGAGGAGATCATGGGCCTCGAAACCACGATGCTCGGCGCCGAGGATCCAGGCGGCGGCGAGGAGGAGGATGAGGATGAGCCGCTGTCGGACGTGGCGGAGGAGGGGTTGGATGCGGCATCCGCCCGAACCTTCGACGCCGCGATCGACGTGGGTACCGAGGCGTTGCGCCGGGACCGGGAGAAGTTCGACTCGGACCGCGAGCCCGAATACCAGATCATCCGGATCGGGGAGGCGCGCGCGCGCGGCATCCTGCCGCTGGCCTATCGCGCGCCGAGTGGCGGGAAATAGGGGAAAGGGGCCCCGATCAAAACCGGTGTGCTGAGCCGCGCCCGCGCAGGGGGAGCAAGCGGTGGGCATGACCCGGATTCCGGCGTGGGCGTACCCCCATCGCGGGAGGTAGGGGGAAGCCCGGATCGTGTCCCCGGGTTGCGGCCGGTTTGAGCCCGGCCGGAGAGGTCGGGGCGAAGGGGGCTGCGGTCCGGGTTACGGCGCGGACGGAGGGGGCGCATCCGCGCCGGGCGCGAGGTCGAGGAGACCCGCGAGCGGGCGGGTGATGTTGACCGGGCGGGCGGCCTCTTCGTGCCGGATGCAGAACCGCCCCGCGCGCCAGCCGGTCAGTTCGGAGAGGGCGCTCTCGCCCTCGACGGGCGGCGTGCCCGGGCGCTCCAGGCGCGCGTGGATCAGTCCGCGCCGCTCGAACACCAACTCCCCCTGCGCGGCGTCCGCCGTGAGCGACGCGACGATCGCGCGGCCGCTCAGGTCGGCGAGCCGGCACAGCTCCGTCACCGGCAGCATGCTGATGTCTCCGGCGAATGCCTGAAGGTGGGCCGGCTGCGGGGAGGCGGGGGGGCGGCCGGCGAGGACGTCCGTCACGGCCGCGACCAGCGCGTCGACGTCGAAGGGCTTGGCCAGCAGGCCCGCGGCGCCGAGCGCCTGCGCCGCCCGCCGATTCTCGCGCGTCGCGTGCGCGGAAAGAAAGATCACCGGCGTGTCGTCCACCAGGCCGAGGGTGCGCATCCGCGCCAGGAGCGCTAGCCCGTCCTCGCCCGGCATCACGATGTCGAAGAGCGCCAGATCGAACTTCTCGCCCGCCATGCGATGGAAGCCCGCGCGCGCGCTATGCGCCTCGGCCACCGAGTGGCCCTCGGCGCCCAGCACTTCCGCCACCAGCCCGGCGACCTGGCGAGCGTCGTCCACGATCAGGATGCGGCGCGCGCGGGCCGTGCCCGCCCCGGTCGCGGCGCCCGCCCGCCCGCCGGGCGCAGCGAGGAGGTCCGCGGGGGTCGGCGCCATGCCCGCGCCGGCCGGCGCACCCGACCCGGCGGGCGGCAGGAGCATGCCCAGCGCCGACCGCACCGCGGCTTCGAGAACCGCAATGCCGAACGGCTTGTCGAGCAGCGCGCGGCACCCGAGCCGCTCCATCTCGCCGCGCGCCGATTCCGTCCAGGAGCCCGACATGGCGATGACCGGGGTGGCGGCGGCGTGCTCCGCCACGTGCGCCATGATCGCCAGCCCGGAATCGCGCCCGATCTGCAGGTCGGTGATGACCAGATCGTAGCGCGCGGCCGCGAGCGCCGCAATCCCCTCGCCCACGCTCCCCAACGCCTCGACCGCCAACCCCATCCGCTCGAGGCACACGTGCTCGACCAGCGCGCGGATCATCTCCTCGTCGTCGATGACCAGCACGCGCACCGCGGGCCGCGGAATCGCCGCCCCCCCGTGCCTGGATTCCGCGCCCGCACTTGCCACGTGCAACCTTCCCTCGAAGCCGGCGCCCCTCTGCTGGCGGGGACCGACTGCGCACCCTGTTGTCCGTCTCCGGCGCCGACCGCGGCCCCCTGCCCGGGGCCCTCCAGTCTCGCCGCTGCGGTCAGTGTAGCACTCCGAATTCCGCGTTCAAGTCGATTGTGCTCGTATCGGGTATCTACCTGGTGCCGATTCTAATCTGTCTCTAATGTGCGGATTGTTTGATGCCCGGGCCGGGTGCGCGCGTGCGATCCTAGCGCAGGAGGAACTTCCACACCAGGTCCACGAGGGTGTGGACGAGCACCGGCGCGGCGAGCCCGCCGGAGCGGCGCCACGCCCAGCCGTACAGACCGCCGGCCACGCTGGCGAGCGCGCAGTAGACGATCCGCTCGCGCAGGCTATTCGCGTTGTTCCAGTGCATGAGTCCGAAGGCGAGCGCGGCGAGCACCGCCGCCGCCGCCGGCCGCCGCAGTCCCCGCTCCAGCCCATTCTGCAGGACGGCGCGAAAAAAAAGTTCTTCCGGGAGGGCGACGGTGAAGAAGAGGCCGAGGAAGGTCGCGGCCACCTCCCAGGGGTCGGCCGTCCGGGAGGGCGGGAAGTGCAGGAAGTGGAGCGCCAGGCCGATCGGGATGAGCGCGGCGGCGATCAGGCCGAGGGTTGCGAGCGCGATGCCGAGGTCGCGCACGGTGGGCAGGAGGCGGTAGCCGAGTCCGGGGAGGGCGCGGAGCGGGCCCCAGCCGAGGGCGGCGAGGACCGAAATCGCCAGCGCCCACCAGGCATAGGTGAATCCCCTGGGGCCCTGCCAGAGGCCGTCGTCGTACCAGCGGAGGTCGAAGGGGATCCAGAGGAGCAGCCAGACGGCGCCGTCGGTCCAGGTCAGGCCGGCGGTTCCGCGCGGGAGGTCGCCCAGTGCGCCGAGCGCGGCGACGGCCCCGAGCGCGATGATGGCGGTGGCGTAGGGATCGAAGCGTCCGGCG
>JACRIP010000039.1 GCA_016220045.1 Planctomycetota bacterium | reverse complement strand
TACGAGTACGACGGAGGGCAGTTCAGGGATGCGTGGGGGCGGTGCGGTCGAGATGCAGGTCCAGACCTGCACCCCCGCGGCATGAGTTCTTGCGCGCGCGCCGCGGCGGCCTGGACAATCCCGGGCGCGCCCCTCATGGGACAGCGCGCGGGAGGGGCGCGGGCGGGCCTCTCGTTCCTCCCCACCGGCAAGACGTAGCGCCGCCGACGCCCCGTTCGACCCCGCCGCACCGGCGTTCGGCCGCTACCGCCTCGAGTCCGAACTCGCCCGCGGCGGGATGGGCGTCGTCTATCGCGCCTTCGATACCCAGCTCCAGCGCCCCGTCGCCCTCAAGGTCATGCTCGCCACGCGCGACGCCGACCCCGATGACTGCGAGCGTTTCCGCCGCGAAGGGCGTGTGGCCGCACAGCTTCTGGTAGAGGACGACGCCGAGCGAATAGAGGTCTGGGGCCGGGCCGATCCGGTCGGCGCGGCCTTGGGCCTGCTCGGGCGACATGTAGAGGGGCGTGCCCATCGCCGCGCCGGTCTGGGTGAGGTGGGCCGAGCTGCCGACGTCCTTCGCGAGGCCGAAGTCGGTCACGAGTACGCGGAAGGAGGCGGTGGCGCGGCCGAGCAGGTTGAGCGTCGTGTCCCCGGCGCGGGCGGCGTCGGCGGGGGCGTGGGCGTAGGCGAGTCGGAGGGCTCGCCGGCGGGGGGACCAGGCGAAGATTCCACGGCGAAGCCTACTCCTCGCGTCTCGGGGAGCCGGTGCCCATGCGCGAGGAGGAGCCGGCGTCGGCGGCGGTACGTCTCGCCGGTGGGGAGGATCGAGAGGCCCGCCCGCTCCCCTCCCGCGCGCTGTCCCATGAGGGGCGCGCCCGGGATTGTACAGGCCGCCGCGGCGCGCGCGCAAGAACTCCCGCCGCGGGGGTGCAGGTCTGGACCTGCATCTCGACCGCACCGCCCCCACGCATCCCTGAACTGCCCTCCGTCGTACTCGTAGCTCGTACTCGTACTCGAATGCCCTGGGCGTTCGAGTACGAGTACGAGATCCGAGTACGACGGAAGCCATGATTTCGCTGGGTGCGACCGGTACGGTCGGGATGCAAGACCGGACGGACATGCACCCCGCCCGCGGCGCTCCCTTCCCCGATCAAATCAAAAACCCGCCGGCGGGGGGCGGGATAGTAGTTCGTGTCCACGCGTGCGGGCCGGCGGATGCCCCGGCGTGGACGCCTTCTCCAACCGCCTGCCGGAGAGCGATCATGATCTGTTGCGATGCGCGCGATCGGTTGAGCGAACTCTGCCGCGGTCTGCTCCCTCCAGCTACGGCGGCCGCCGCGCGAGCGCACGCGGAGCACTGCCCCGGCTGCTACGTGTGGGCGCAGAAGCTGCTCCGCCACCATGGGCTCCCGCCGCTCGTGACCTCGAGGCCCGCGGGCGC
Source organism: Planctomycetota bacterium (assembly GCA_016220045.1). Lineage (GTDB taxonomy): Bacteria > Planctomycetota > MHYJ01 > WSZJ01 > JACPWG01 > JACRIP01. The sequence goes on along the minus strand of JACRIP010000039.1, from coordinate 8,728 downwards.
GGAGGAGGAGGCGCCGCCCCTGGCCCTTCGATCGGGCGAAGGCCCTAGCCGACGCCGGCGCGCGCCGGCGGCCTCCGTGCCGCCGCCGGAGGCGTTGCTGCCGGGCGCACTCCGGTGGGCCGGCCGGTCGTGCGTCGCCTGCCTGGCGGCGCTCCTGGCCCTGTGTGGGGGCACCTGGTACGTCGATACCCGCGGTCCCGACGCGCAGGTGCTGACGGTTCTCGGGGCAGGCGACCTGGTCTCCGCTGCGCCCGCGGCCCTGCGCATCGTGGCCACCGATCGGACTACGGGGTCTTTCCTTTCCGGCGTCCGGCTTGAGCTCTCCCTCGCGCCGGCGGCAGCGCCCGGCGGGAGCGCCCGCACGCCGGCGGCACTCGGCCACTTCGTCACCGACCGCTTCGGGACCTGCGACGTTTCCTTCCGCGTCCCCGACCTGCCCGATGGGGAGTACTCCCTGCGCATCCGCGGCGCGTCCGCTGCCGGGCGCGACGACTTCGAGCACCGGGTCCGCGTGCGGCGCGAATTCGCCTGCCTGCTCACCACCGACAAGCCGCTCTACCAGCCGGCGCAGACGATGAACCTGCGGGTCCTCGCCTTGCGGCTGCCGCAGCGCACGCCGCTCGCCGGCCAGGAGGCCTGCTTCGAAGTCTCGGACCCCAAGGAAAACATCATCTTCCGCAAGACAGTCGCGACTTCCGAGTTCGGGATCGCGGCTGCCGAATTGCCGCTCGCGGACGAACTGCTCCTGGGCGCCTACCGGGTCGGCGTGCGCGTCGGCGGAACGCAGGCGGCGCGCGCGGTCGAAGTGCAGCGCTACGTCCTGCCCACCTTCGCGGTCGTGGTCCGGCCGGAGCGCGCGGTGTGGGCGTACGGCGCGACCGTGACGGGACGCGTGGAGGCGCGGTATCCGTTCGGCCGGCCGGTGGCCGGGGGCGCCGTCCGTCTGCGCGCGACCGGCGCCGGCAGCGGCGAAATCGCCGGTGCCACCGGCCCGGACGGCGCCTTCCGCTTCGAGCTTCCGCTTCCGGTCGGAAGGACGGGCACCGGGGGCGACCGCGATGACGCCGCGCTCCGACTGGAGGCGGAAGTCACCGACGGCGCGGGTCACGTCGAGACCGCCACGGCGGCGGTGACTGTATCCGGCGATTCCCTGAGGGCGCTCCTGATCGCGGCGGGCGCACGACCGTTTCCCGGCGTGCCGAACGAGTTCTTCGTGGTGGCGGTGCGCCCGGACGGGACGCCGGCGCGCGCCCAGGTCGACCTGCGCTTCGTCACGGCCGGTGGCGGAGCGGCCGAATCCGAACCGCCGGCGGCGCGCGCCGCGACCGACGCGGAGGGCGTGGCGCGCCTGGTGGTGACGCCGCCCCGCGACGCCGCGGGGGTGCGCGCCGAAGTGGCGGAGAGCGGAGGGGCGCGGACGGTGGCGACCGACGCGTGCGCCGCCTTCGCGGCTCCCGACCCGACCGCGGTCGATCCCGGCCCCGTGGCGCCGGTCTGCCCCAACTGCAACCGCGTGCACCTGCCCGACGGCGGCTTCGCTCCCGCTCCCGCGCCGGCCTCCACGCGAACGCCACCGCCCGCCTTCGTGCTCCTGACCGAGCGCGGGGTGTATCGCGTCGGCGAGACTGTCGGCATCAGGGTGTTTTCCGCAGGCAGCACCGGGCCGGTCTACGTCGACCTGCTGCAGCGCGGAAATCGGGTGGCTACCCGGGTCGTGGAGCCGGCCGAGGGCGGCGGGACCGCGACCTTCGCGCTGACCCGCGACCTGGTCGGGATCGTCGAGGTGCAGGCGTACACCCTGCTCACGGAGGGTACCGCACCACGCGCGACACGCTTCCTGCGGGTGGTCGAGGAGGCGGAGCTGCAGGTGGCCCTGGCGTTCGATCGTGCGACGTACCAGCCGGGCGAGGAGGCGGTGCTGACCTGCCGGCTTGCCGACGCGGGCGGGGCGCCGGTGCGCGGCGCCGTGGGGCTCGCGCTCGTGGACGAATCCCTGTTCGCCCTGGTGGGCGGCGCGCCGGGCGCTCCGGAGGGACCCCGCGCCGCGGACGAGCTGGACGAAGCGAGCCTCGCGCCCTTGCGCCGGATCGGCTGTCGTCTTCCGGTCGGCGCGCTCGCGCGCCTCGACAGTTCGCGGGCCGAAGCGGCGCTCGCCCTCGCGGGCGCCCGGCAATCCGTCACCGCGTCGCGCGCCGGCCTCCGGACGACGGGCGATCGCGCGGAGCGTGCGGAGCGCGCGGAGGAGATCGCGGCCTTGCGTCGGCGCATTGCCGATCCGGCCCTCCGGGCGGCGTATAGGGATGATCCCGTATTCAAGAAGGCGCAGGAGATCGTCGGCACGGCGGACGGGGAGAGCGCAGCAGGCTCCTGGCGTGAGGAGACGCGCGGGCTCAAAGAGCAGCAGCTCTACGAATGGCAGGCGCGGTGGCGCGCGCCCCTCCGCGAGTGGGCAGCGATCGCGGGCTGGGGACTGGCGCTGTCGCTCCTGGGAACGGTGTATCTGTGGGCGGCCACCGTGGGCGGTGGCTGCCTGACCCTCCTGGTCGTCTCCGGCCTGCTGGTCGGCGGTAGCGCCCTGCTGCTTCCCGCCCTGGCGAGCGCGCGCAAGCAGAGCAAGATGTCGGACCTGAAGAACCAGCTCCGACAGTTCGAGAACAACGATGAGCTCAGGGCCGGCGACGCAGCCGGCCGCGCGCCCGAAGGCCGCCCGGGCGGCGGCGCGGACGCGGCGCTCCCGCGGGTGCGCGAGCGCTTTCCCGAGTTGCTCTACTGGAACCCGCAGCTCATTACCGACGACCAGGGCGTGGCCCGCCTCACCCTCCCGCTCGCCGACTCGATCACGACCTGGCGCGCGGCGGCGACCGCCAACGCCCTCGACGGCCGTTTCGGATCGACGGTCGCCGGGCTGCGCGTGTTCCAGGACTTCTTCGTCGATCTCGATCTTCCGGTCGCGCTCACGCAGGGCGACGATCTGTCGATTCCCGTGGCCGTGCACAATCATCTCGACGCCCCCCAAACCGTCCTCCTCACGCTCGACCCGGGCCCGGGCTTCGAGCTGCTCGACGGCGCGACACGGCGCGTGGAGGCGGGGCCGCGGCAGGTCGTGGAGGCCGCCTTCGGCGCGCGCGCCCGGCGTTTCGGCATCCATGCCCTGACCGTCGCGGCGCGAGGGAGCGCCGGGCTGTCCGACGCCGTCCGGCGGAGCGTCGAGGTCACTCCCGCCGGCGACCCCTGGTCCGCGTGCGCGAGCGGCCGCGTGCGCGGCGCGACCGGCATCGACATCGGGCTGCCACCGGATACCATCGCGGGAACCGGGGAGATCCTGCTGCGCGTCTTCCCGCACCGGTTCGGCGAAGTGCTCTCCGGCATGGAGGGCCTGCTGCGGATGCCTTCCGGCTGATTCGAGCAGACGACTTCAGCGACCTATCCGAACGTGCTCGCGATGGGTTACCTGAAGGAGACGGGTCAGTTGACCCCGGAGAAGCGGCGGCAGTTCGCAGCGGCGATTCTCACCGGCTACCAGCGTCTGCTCACCTTCGAGTGCAGCGGCGGCGGATTCGACTGGTTTTGCGGCGGGCGAGGGAAGCCGCTGCTGACCGCGTACGGACTGCTGGAATTCACCGACATGGCGCGCGTAATGGACGTGGGTCGCGGGGTGATCGAGCGCACGGCGGGCTGGCTGGCGCGGCAGCAGCACGCGGACGGTTCTTTTCCGGTGGACGGGTGTCCGCATGAATGGGGCGGGGAGGCCGGCTCCGCGGACGGCGGCGTGGCGGCCACGGCCTACGTCGCGTGGGCGCTGCAGGAGGCGGGCGCGAACGGGCCGGCGGTCGAGCGCGCGCGGGGATGGCTGGCCGCGCGGGCCGGGTCGGTGCGCGACCCCTACGCCCTGGCGCTGCTCGCGAACGCGCAGGTGGCGGGCGATCCGCAGGGGCGGGCCGCGGCCACGCGGGCCGCGCTCGGCGCGTTGGCAGGCGCCGCCGTGCGTGACGGGGACCTCGCCCACTGGACGGCCGGCATGCGCGGGTTCACCTGGTCGGAGGGGTCGAGCGCGAGCGTCGAAGCGACCGCGCTGGCGACCTACGCGCTGCTGCGCACCGGTTGGGACCCGGCGCTGGCGAGCGGCGCCCTCGAGTGGCTCGCGCACCGGCGCGACGGTTCCGGGGCGTGGGGCTCGACCTCGGCGACGATCCTGGCGATCCGGTGTTTACTTGAGGACGCGCGCGCCGCGGGCGGGCGCGGAGCCGCGGTGCGCGGCCGGACGACCTTGCGCGCGAGCGTCAACGGCGGCCCGGCGCAGACGCTCGTGTTCGAGGAAGGGAAGAGCGACTACCTGCAGCAGGTCGCGTTCCGGGATGGGGTGCGGCCGGAAGCGAACCGGCTGGAACTGGAGGCGGCAGGGGGCGCCGCGCTGGGCTGGCAGGCGGTGGCGCGCGCGTACCGGCCGCGGACCCCGGCACCGGAGGCGACGTTGCACACTCGGGTTGAATCCGTAGACCGGGCGGCAGCCGTCGCGGCGCCGAGCGACGGCGCACTCGACCTGGCGGTGGGGTATGACCGGACCCGGCTCGCGGTGGGGGAGTGCGTGCGGCAATCGGCGACGCTCCGCTACCGCGGCGAGCGGCCGACCTTCATGGTGCTGGTCGAACTCGGCCTGCCGCCCGGGTTCGAGCCGGAGACGGCGGACCTGGCGGCCTTGGTGGCCGGCAAGGCGATCGAGAAATTCGCCGTCACGGGCCGGCAGGTGCAGCTTTACGTGGGCGAGGTGGCTCCGGGCGTGCCGGTCGAGCTGTCGTACCGGCTGCGGGCGCGCTTTCCGGTGCGCGCGACGGTGCCGCCGTCGGTTGCGTACGAGTACTACACGCCGAGCCGGCGGGCGGAGGCGGGCGGCGGGCCGGCGCGGCTGGAGGTGGTGGAGGCGCGCTAGCCGGCGGCCCGGGGTGCGGGGCGCCGGGCCTGCGCGCGCCGGGGGACTACGTCACCACCACCGGCGTGCCGGCGTGTGCGTCCCCGGCCGACTCCGACCCCGGTTCGGCGAGCCCAGCCGTCCGGAACTCCCCGGTCATCATCGGCACCGCGATTTTGCAGAGGAAGGTGAAGACCAGGAAGCCGATCGAGAAGACCGCGCCGCCGATGCGCACTTCGTTGAGCGTCGGCACGTACTCGTAGATCTCGCCCAGGATCGAGGGGGTGAAGCCGGGGACCACGAGACCGATGCCCTTTTCGATGTAGACGCCCGTGTAGATGAGCAGGCAGCCGAGGTTGAGGGTGACGAAGTTCCGGCGCGTCGCGGGTACCAGGAAGAGGACGAAGGAAATCACCGAGCAGGCGATCGCCGCCCAGGAGTAGACCACCAGCGAGTTGGCGCCGTGGAAGCCGCTGAAGAGATACTGGAAATGCACGAGGTGTTGGGTCGCCGAGTAGTACTCCTTGAAGACTTCCGCGCCGAGCAGGAAGAGGTTCAGGAACATCGCGTAGGCCATCAGCTCCGCGACCTTCCAGATCGCCTCGTTCTGGATCTTGAGGCGGGTGGTGCGCTGCAGGATCTGGAAGACGATGATCATGATCGCCGGACCGGAGCAGAAGGCGGAGCAGAGGAAGCGCGGCGCGAGGATCGAGGCGTTCCAGAAGGGGCGGGAGGGCATGCCGTTGTAGAGGAAGGCGGTGACCGTGTGGATGCTGATCGCGAGCGGCACGGAGAAGAGGATGAGCGGGCCGGCCAGGGCCTTGTTGTAGTGCTTTCCGACATAGGTGCAATACAGCAGATAGACCACGATGAAGACATTGAGCCCGAGGTAGGCGTTCAGGACCAGGCAGTCCCAGGCGAGCAGGGAGCGGGGGAAGTTGAGCACGCCGAGGAAGGGGATGACGTGCCAGAAGCGGTCGGGCCGGCCCATGTCCACGATGACGAAGAGCAGGCACATGACGATGGCGCTGATGGCGAGGAGTTCGCCGAGGATGGCGACCTCCTTGATCGGCTTCCACTCGTACACGTAGGCGGGGATGACGAGGAGGACGGCGGCGGCGGCGACGCCGACGAGGAAGGTGAAGTTGCCGACGTAGAAGCCCCAGGAGACCTCGTCGCGCATGTTCGAGAGGATGAGGCCGTCCTTGAACTGCGTCAGGTAGGCGTCCGCGCCCCAGGCGACCAGCGCGAGGAGCAGGAGCACCCAGCACCAGTAGGCCCAGCCGCCGCGCAGCATGAGCCGGACACAGGTGTAGAGAAAGCGCAGGAATGACATGGCGCGGGTCTCCGTATCGGGCGGTTGCCTTACGTCGCGTAGAAGTAGAAGAACTTGGGCTCGGTGCCGATCTCCTCCTTGAGCACGAAGACGCGTTTCTGGCGCATGATGACGCGGATTTCGCTCTCCGGGTCGAGGAGGTTGCCGAACTTGCGGGCGCCGACCGGGCAGATCTCGACGCAGGCCGGGTAGCGGCCCTCGCGCACGCGCTGGATGCAGAAGGTGCACTTCTCGACCACGCCCTTCATGCGCGGGCGATTGCCCAGGTAGTGCGTGTGCGGATTGACTTCGGCCGCCGGGAGATCGGGCTCGCCCCAATTGAAGCGGCGGGCGCCGTAGGGGCAGGCGGCCATGCAGCAGCGGCAGCCGATGCACCAGTTGTAGTCGATGACGACGATGCCGTCGGGCTCCTGCCAGGTCGCCTTGACCGGGCAGACCTTCACGCAGGGCGGCTTCGCGCACTGGTGACAGGCCACCGGCATGTAGAACTTGTCTTCCTGCGGGACCGTTTCCGGATTGTAGTAGGCGTTGGCGTGGGTCAGGTCGACGCCCTTCTCCTTGTCCAGCTCCAGCACGCGGATCCACTGGATCTGCGGCGAGCGCGAGGTGTTGTTCTCGCGCGCGCAGGCGTAGGCGCAGCGGCGACAGCCGACGCAGCGCGAGAGATCGAGGCCGTAGCCGAAAAGCGTGTTCGGCAGGGGCGGCGTGGTCGTCACCGTGACCGGCTTGCCCGCCGCCTCCGAGTACTTTTTTTCGAGCCGGGCCACGACCTGGCGCAGCTCCTCGGGGGTGAGCTCGCGGAAGTTCTTCTGCAGGAACTCCTCGACGTTGGTGTCGCAGCCGGAAACGAGGGCGACGGCGGCGAGCATCTTGGCGGAGGCTTCGACGAACTCCCGGCGCGAGACGCCAGCGGGGAGGTCGGCGTCGGCGCCCGGCGGGGGCGGGGCCACTCCGCCGCCGGCGCAGGAGCCGGAGCAGGGCAGATCAGGCGTCATACTCATGGTGGATGCTCCCGGCTACTTGCGGATGTACTGCGGCTTGATCGGGGGCGGCAGCGGATGGAGCGGCTTGAACTTCGGCGAATGCGGGGAATGACAGTGGGCGCAGAGGAGGTAGCGCTTGGCGCCGTTCCAGTAGCCGGTGCGCTTGCCGTGCACGCCGGCGCGCCAGTCGCGGTACTTGTCGCCGTGGCACTGGCCGCACAGCCGGTAGGACTCCTCGAACGGGATGAGTGTCCCATTGGCGAGGCGCAGTTTGTCGCGGTTCTTGAAGTCGTGGCAATCCAGGCACCAGCGCTCCTCGCCGCCGTGCTCCAGTTTGATCTCCTGGTGCTCGTCCTCGAGCTTGCGGCGCGTGTCGTCCGGCTCCAGGTCGCCGTGGCACTCGGAGCAGGGGTAGATCCCCTTGCTGAAGGGCGGCGGGGGCACGGCGAAGTGTCCGCGCTCCTTGCTGGCGGTGTCGAGGCCGAGGGTGAAGTCTTCGCCGAGGATCGACTCGAACTCGGCGGGCCCGTGCGCCACCGCGGCGTCCGCCGCCGCGCCTTCGGCTTCCGGGCGTCCCATCATGATCGAGGCGAGTGCGAGAATCCCGATGGCGAAAAAAAGGATGAGGAGCACCGCCAGGGTCGTCGCCTCCGGGAGCATATGCTCGTTGTTCTCGGGGGTCGGCGCGGTCGTCGGCTCGGACATGGTGGCTTCTCCGGGAGGATGAACAGGTCCCGTGCAGTCGGAGGGGCGTTACGCAAGCCGTGCGCCACGCGTCCGCGGATCGCGCCCGGGGCCGGATTCGCCTGCGCCGGGGCGGGCCTTTCCGCCCGGCCGGACCTCTTCTCTCCGATTCTCGGACGTGGGGCGCGCGGGCGAAGATTCCACAGGGGCGCGGGATTTCGCGCGGTGGCGGGGAGGAGTCCGCTGCGGCAGGCGGAGTCGCGGGTGCGGGCAGGACCAGCACGGAACCCCACAGACGCGGAGACACGGCACGGGAGGTCCGCAGCTGAAGAAAGCCCGCGGTGGCGCGGATTGTCGAATGTCGATTGTCGAATGTCGATTCCGGTTGCCAGCTTTGGGAGCGCGAGCGTCCCCGTCCACGCTTCCAGGACTCGCCTCGGGAATCGACATTCGGCAATCGACAATCGACAATTCGGAGTCTACCCCCCCCTCCGCCCCCGAAATCCGGTTGAGGCGGGCGCGGGCGGGAGTATAATGCGTGGGCGGGCGTGGCGCCGGGGTATTATACGGCGACCGCCTGATCGTCGCGATCCCCTCGCTCTCCCTCCAACGCGGACCCTCATCGTGGACGACACCCCCATCGGCCAGCTCGCCGTCGAGGCCGGCTACCTGCTTCCGGAGGAGCTGGAGGCCTGCGTCACCCTGCAGCGCGGCCTGACGCCGCCGCGCGAACTCGGCCGCCTGCTGCTCGACCGCGGCCATCTCACCGAAATGCAGCTCACCTTCCTGCTCTCGATGCAGCGGCGGAACATCAAGGAG
>JACRIP010000294.1 GCA_016220045.1 Planctomycetota bacterium | reverse complement strand
TGGACCTGGCCCAGATTCTGGTCGACGGAGCTTTTCGCGGGATCCTGATCACGCTCGGCGATGGCCTGATCAATGGCAGTTCTGCCGCGGTTCCGGCCCAGATCGACGGGTTCAAGAGCCTGGTCGACCCAGCGCAGGCCATCATCGCGGGCGGCGGGCCGGACGGCGCCGCGCTTTCCATCGCCGACCTCCGTCACCTCCTTGCGCTCGTAACTTCGAATGACGGCAGGGCCGACTTTCTGGTGGCCAACCGGGCGACGTTTCGCAAGTGGCTCGAAATCCAGTACTCCGCCGGCATCGTCGTCAGTGTGGAGCACCTGTGCCCGGAGCACTTGCACGCCTGCGCCGAGTGCGTCGACGATGGCTCGGCGTGCCCCGGGCTCATTCCGGTCCCCATGCAAGACGGCGTCCCATTCCTGGTTTCGGATCATGTTCTGTCGGACGAAGTCCAGGGTGCCACCGCCGGTTGCACCAGCGTCTATGCCGGCGTGCTGGACCCGGCGGAAGGCCTCTGCCTGACCTATCCGGCGCAATTGGGACGCGCGCCGATCAAAGTGACGCACACGATCAATCCACTGGGCGATCAGGAACTCTGGCGTGCGAGCCTCAACGTCGGCCTCTCCATGTACTCAAAGGGCGCCCTCGCGCGCCTCAAGGGCGTACTGAATTGATCGGGCGCGTCTGCGAGCCGCGCGTCGCCTGCTGAACGGGACGGATCCGGCAGCAGAGCCTGTGGGCAATCCCTGCCGAGGACGGCATTGGTGTGGAATCGTCGTGGCCGCAGGCGGAAGGAGCAAGGCGTGCCCCCGGACCCAAGCCCGATTCCAAACTCGTGTCAGAGCCGCGGCTCGGATGCGCCTGCCGATGCCGGCCGGCGAGCCGGTGAGCCCGCACCGATCGCGAGGACGGCGGGCGACTTCGTCTCGTGGATGCCCAGCGGGTCCCTTCCTCCCGGGGTCCCGTTCGGACCGGCCGGCGCGACCGATACTGCGCCGCGGCCCGCCGAGGTGTGGACCGCCGCCGTGCCCGGGACGAATTCCGCTGGCGCTCGCAGCGCTGCGGGTTCTTCGTTTTGGCGCGCGACCGAGGCCGAGAGCGCTCCGGATTGGCGTGGCCGTGAGGTTGACCCGACCGACGAGGCGGCCAACCGTCGGCGGGAGCGACGCCGCACCGTGTTGCACCTCGCCGATTTGGAGCTCGACTTGCGGGAGGCGCCGGGCAGCGCGGAGTGGTCGGAACTTCCGGGGGGCGGTCTCAGCGGGCTGATGAACGCGGCGGCGTTGCGCGGCGCCAGGTCGGATCGGTCGGGGCGATACGCCGGCTTGGGCTCGCGCGGCGAAACCGAGTCTGGCGCCACGACACGTCCTGGTTTCGCTGTAGGCGGACACCGCGACGTGCTGAATCTGGATCACGCCGCCACCACGCCGATGCTTCCGGTCGCGGTGGCGACGTATGTCGAAACGGCGACGCGGATCCTGGGGAATCCGTCAAGCCCGCACGCTTTGGGGACGGAGGCAAGAGGAATGGTGGAGGAGGCGCGCTTGCGCGTCGCGGCCCACCTCGGGGCAGGGCCGGAGGGGCTGCACTTCACGAGCGGCGGCACGGAGTCGAACAACCTGGCCGTCTTGGGAATCGCGCGCGCTGCCGCCCGGGCCGGGAAGGGTCGCCATGTCGTGACCTCGGCGATCGAGCATCCTTCGGTCCTCGAAGCGGTCCGACAGTTGGAGCGCGAGGGATTCGAAGCAACCTGCCTGCGCGTGGATGGAGCCGGGCGCATCGCTCCGGGCGAACTTGCTGTGGCCTTGCGTGCGGGCACGGTCCTCGTTTCGATCCAACAGGCGAACCCGGAGATCGGGACGGTTCAGCCGATTGCCGAACTGGCGGCGATCGCGCGCGCGCACGGGATTCCTTTTCACACCGATGCGGTGCAGAGTTTGGGCAAGATCGGCGTTTCCGTCGGTGCCCTGGGCGTGGACGCGCTAAGCGTCTCCGCTCACAAAGCCTATGGGCCGAGGGGCGTGGGCGCACTCTGGATCCGGCCGGGGACCTCAATCGAACCCCTGTTGCACGGCGGTGGCCAGGAGGCGCGCGTGCGGCCCGGAACCGAAGATGTGGCCGGCGCGGTAGCGTTCGCGGCGGCGTTGGATGAGGTGATTCCCGTGGTAGCGACGGGCGAGCGCCGATGGAGGGGGTTGCAGGAGCGGTTTGAAGGCGAACTGAAGGCGCGCGTTCCGGGCGTCCGGATTCTGGCCGAGCAGGCAGCGCGGGTGCCGGGCTTGGTGGGGGTGTGCATCAAAGGCGTGAGCGGAAAGGCCCTGGTCCAGGAGCTGGCGTCCCGCGGGATCGCCGTGGGCTCGGGAAGCGCGTGCGGCGCGCATCTGGCCGGTCCGTCACACGTCGTGGCGGCGCTGGGGATCGAGGCGCCCCTCGCCGCAGGTCAGATCCGGGTCTCCTTCGGCCTGGAGACCGCGGAGCAGGAACTCTCCCGCGCCGTCGCCGCGATCGGAGCCGCCGCCGCGCGGCTGCGTGCCCTGCCGCCGTGCGATCGGCCGAGCTGCGGATCCTGAAATGGTGCGAGCGACACCGCTCGTTCGAATCCCGCCTGAGCCCTGAGGTGTGTGCATGTCGGTGATCGTCACC
>JACRIP010000304.1 GCA_016220045.1 Planctomycetota bacterium | reverse complement strand
GCATGAGCAGCCGGTGGACCCCCGCCCGCCCGGCCGCCCCGAGTCCGCACCAGAAGCCCGTCGCCGCGTCCTGCAGCACCCCGCACCGGCGCCTCCCGCCGGCGCGTGCCGCCGACGCTTCCGGCGCGACGTGCACCAGCAAGGCGCCGGCCGGCGCGACCCGCACGCGCCCCCCCTCCACCAACCGGCGTACCAGACCCTCCTGCACGCTCGCCCCGACTTCGGCGCCAGGTCCGGCGAACGCCTGATGCAGCACCTCCGCCCCCGGCACCTCCACGCAGCCGACCAGCGCCGCCAGCGCCGCATCCATCCGCGCCATCCGCCCCTCGGCCCCGCCCAGCGCCGCCAGGAGCGTCGCCAGCAGGATCGCCCGCGCCGGTTCCTCGTCCACTCCCTCGCCCCGCAGCGCCTCCCAGAGCCCCAGTTCCGCGAGCGGCCCCAGGAGCAGCGCCACGCCCAGGAACGGCGACGCCACGCCATCCGCGCCGTCGCCGCGGCCACCATCTCCCCCCGCTCCGCCGTCCGCGTCGCCGCGACCCCCATCTCCCCCTCCCCCGCCGCAGCGGGGGAGGGCAGGGGAGAGGGTAGGTCCGAACCACCCACGGCTCCCGCCACCCCCATCATCCCCACGGCTCCCCCCCTCGCCCCCGCCCAGGGCCCCGGCCAGCCACCCCGGCTCGGCCTCCCGCGCCGCCTCCCGCAGCGCGCGCAGCAGTCCGCCTTCGTCACCGCCCACGGCCTCGGCCAGTCCCGCCGGCACGGTCGCGCTTTGCCCGGCGAGGTAGGCGGCGAACCCCGACGGCTCGGCCGCGCGCCGCCACACCCAGCGCAAGCGATCAAGCAGGGTGATCACCGCAGCCATCGGCAGGCGCTCGCGCGCCCCGCCGGCGCTCCCCAACGCCTCGATCCAGGCGGAGAAGAGGCCGCGCGCGTCCAGGCCCGCGGCAACCTCCCCGCCCCCCCGCCGCGCCGCCTCCGCGTCGAGCGCCCGCCCCGCGGTCCGCACGACGATCCGCAGCGCTTCGCCGATCGGCCATCCACCCGCGCGCTCCGCCGCCTCCGCCGCCTGGCGGACCAGCGCATGGCAGCCGGTCTCCCCCACCAGCTCCGCCAGCTCGGCCGCATCGCCACGCGCCGCCAGCCGCACCAGCACCTCCCCGATTTCGCGCGGCCAACGTCCGAGCAGGGTCTCCGCCGCCGCGTGCGTCGGCAACGCCTGCAGCGAGGCAAACGTGCCGTAGAACCAGCGACTCCACGCGCGCCCGCGCAGCAGGTCCGAGAGGAAACACGCGACGTACGCCGCCCGATCGGGGAACCGCACGACCGCCGGGTCGCCCCCCAGCGGCGCTCCTGCAGCGCCGGCGCCCGCGCCCGCGCCGCCGCGCGCCTCCGCGCTCCCGCCCAGTCCCCCGGCCTCTTCCAGCCGGCGCGCCACGCCCGCGCTCACCGCGCGCGCCCACGCCTGCGTCACGCCCCCGAGTGCTCCCGCCGCCGCCGGCGCGAAGGGCTCCCCGGCCTCCCCGAGCTCCTCGCCCGCGCGTCGAACCGCAGCGGTCGCGCCGCCGCCCCGCGCGGGCCGAAACGCGTCGAGGGTGCCGGGTGACACCTCCACCTCCACCTCGACCCGCCGCACCAGCACCACCTCGTCGCTCGCCGGCAGAATGGCCGCCAGCCGCCCCGCCAGCTCATCGCCGATCTGCCGCGCCACGCGCTCCACCCGCCGCCGATACCCCGCCGCGGTGTCGCCCGCCACCGCCCCGGTCACCACGACCTCGCACAGGTGGCGTTCGAATACGATCTCGACGGCGCCCGCGCCGTCCGGCTCCGCCTCGCCTCCCCGCCCACGTCCGACCGCCACGGCAGTGTTCCCCAGTCTACACGAACTCCACCGCCAACTGGCCCGGGATCAGGTAGGTGTTCTCATTGAACACGCGCACGACCGCCACGCGTGATTCGCGCCCCGAAACCAGGCGCACCCGCGCGGCGCCGTTCTTGAGCTGCACCATCCAGATCTGCTTCCCTTCCGCGTCGGTCAGGAGTCCCCCATCGGTCCTCAGGTACATCCGGTCGTGGTCCGCGTCGCTCGCCAGCGCGTTCCCGTCCAGGTCCACCTTCTGCACCAGGATCGACGTGAAGCTCTTCCCGTCCGCGCGGATCTCCGGCACGCCGTCCACCGGGTGTTTCCCTGGTGCGTCGCAGGTTAGGACCAGCCGGGCCGGCGGGGAAAAATCGGGGTTTTCCAGGATCTTCCCCTCGACCGGGTTCACGCGGAAGGCGCTCAACGGCTTCCGTCCCGGATCGAACTCCGCCAGCATTTTGTCCTGGTCGGAGGTCGGCACCAGGACCTCCTCGGCGGCCGCGCATTGCCGCAGCCCCACGATCCGTCCCGACGAACGCTCATACAGAATTTCGCACCGCACGGTCGTATCCTCTCGAATGCGATTGGAAACCTACTGGACAACTTCTTGATGGCCGATCATGATCTCATCGAGGGATGGACCATGGCCGGCGACGTTCAGGGGTTTGGACGTTCAGGCGTTTGGATCCCTGCTGCTACGCTTCTTGACAGCGCGTCCAGGATTGCGGATTGACGGAAGCCGGCGAGTCCAGGAGCTAATCCGCAATTCGAAATCCGAAATCCGCAATCGACCGGAGGGGGAGCTGTTGGGTTTCGGGCGTGAGCCCGACTTGGACTTTGGATCGTTAGACGTTGGACGTTGGACTACGTCCCCCGCGTAATGCCCGCGGGCACGCGCCACACCGAGATCGAGATCAGCACCGGCCACAGATAATGCCCGGCCGGCTGGGTGCCGCTCCCGCTCGCCTGCCAGGTGCGCGCCGCACGATGCACGCGCAGCGTTTCGTCGCTCGCCAGCTCCACCGCGTACCCGTAGCTCTCGGCCCCGAGTCCGAGCTGGCTCACGCTCTCGCCCGTCGCCGTCATCCGCCGCAGGTGCGCCACCACCACGAGGTCGAGCGTCCGCAGCCCGTGGTGAATGCTCATCATGGCCGGGGCCGCGCCCTGCTCGAGCTGGATCCACCCGGAGCGGAAATCCGGCACCGGCAGCCGGAAGCGCAGTTCCGCCGGGCCGCGCACCGTCAGGCTCCCCTCGATGACCACGTCCTCCTTCGCCGTCAGCCGCTTTTCCACGCCGAGCTGCCGCCGGACCTCGAGGTCGCCGTGCGCGCACACGTCGTCGTACAGACCGACGCGCCGCCGCGCGCCGTCCGCGCTGTAGTTGCCGACGACCATCAGCTCCTTCACCGTGTCGTTGTCGTTCACGATCGCGGCGCCGCCGCTCGGCTCCGTCGGCGTGATCGCCGTCCACTGCGCGTAGCGCGGCAGCAGCTTGCGCGTCGAAACGTCCCCCTCCGCCTCCACGTGCCGCACGCACACGTCCGCCGCGTGCCCGGCATCCGCCATCAGCGCGATCTTCTCCTTGTTCGTCAGCACCGTCGCCGCGTGCTGGCCCGCGCCCGACATCAGGTAAAGACCTTCCCGGCCCTCCTGCGCCGGCCCCTGCTCGCGCAGGTCCACCGTCACCTTCCCCTTGAAGAGCGCCGGGGACTGCACCGACAGGTCCCCCTGCACCACCAGCGACTCCTCCACCTGCGCCGCCTTCACCCGCAGCAGGTCCTTGTCCACCAGGACCTTGTTCCCCCCTTTGCCGTCGTTCGTGCGGATCACCAGGTCGTGCGCCGTGCCGCCCCGGTTCTCGTCCGCCGGCTTCGTGATCATCGCGCAGTCGGTCTCGCCCGGCTCCACCACCAGCCGGCCGCGCCCGTCCCCGATCGAGCGCCCGATCGTCATCCGTCCGCGCACCGCCGCGTCGCCGGCGATCCGCACCACCGCCGCCGTCAGCCGCAGTTGCGCCGCATCCGACGGCGGACGCAGCTCCTCCGCGACCACGCCGATGTACTTGCGCATGCCGCCGTCCGCGTCCACGATCCGCTGCCCGTCCCAGAACAGCCGCCCTACCGGCACCGGCCAGCGCCCCTTCTCCGGATCGTCCGGCAACGGGTCCGACGCGCGCGGCAGATTCGGAAAGGCCGGCTGGTCCCCCAGCACCAGCCGGTAGGTCTCGGTCCAGCGCGAGAAGGCCTCGCCGCCGGCCTCGTGCCCGCCCGCGTTCGCCCGCAGCCGGTGATAGGCCACCCACACGACATAGGCGCCCGGCTTCTCGCGCAGGCCGCGCGCGACGAACTCCATCTCCTCGATCCGCGCCTCCTTCAGCACCAGAACCTCGCGGCCGTAACCGTCGATCGCCATTCCCGGCTCGAGGAAGTACTGCGCCTGCGCCGCGCCCTCCGTCTTGCGCTTGATCAGCGACAGCCCGGTCACCACGCCCCACGCGTGGTGCCCGATGTTGTGCCGCCGCCGCATCTCCATGTGATACCCCTGCTCTTCCAGCAGGTCCTCGGGCGTCAGCAACTGGCGCGTGAAGTAGTTCAGGCGCTGTACGGCGTCGCCGGACATGGCTCCTCCTCGCATACGGCCCACGGGCCCCTCGGGGTCGCTCGGCCGGTACGCCGAAACCCCGCAAATCTCTCTTCTACGTCAACGAGAACCAGCTCGAGAAGACCCCGCCGCCGGCCCCCGGCTCGCCCGGCTCCAGCGCGAAGGTCCCGTCCGGATTCGGCAGGAAGATCGCCCCCGCCACGATCGGCAGGTTGTGCCGGTCGAGCACCGCGCTCCCCTCCAGCCGCACCATCAGGCGATCACCTGGCTTGATGAACTCCCGGAAATACGCCGAGTCCTGGATGACCAGCGCCGCCGAGCGCGCGTCCGCCGCCGGCCGCACCATCACCGGCGGCGAAGGGATGGCGAAATACGAATACTCGCCGGTCTTCGGGTTGCTCCGCCGCACCAGGAGCTGAAAGGTCTCCTCGCGCAGGCAGGCGGTGCGCACCTCGCCGTCGAAGTGCACGATGAGGCCCGAGAGCAGCTCCGCGCGCGGAATGCTGCCGCCGTGGGTCCAACTGATGCGCGCGATCCGCGGGCCCGGCGTCCGTTCGGCACTCCCGGCGCCCTCGGCGGCGGCCGCGCCCTCGGGCGCCACCGTACCGTCCGCGCGCGGCTCGCCCCCCCCGCCCGCCGTCGG
>JACRIP010000025.1 GCA_016220045.1 Planctomycetota bacterium | reverse complement strand
CCGTGGCCCGGGCGTAGGCGCCGGGCCACGGGGACGATGGATACGGGATTCGCCGGAGCGATGACGAGGTGGCTGGGCGTGGTCGCTAGATGTCCTTCGGGATGCGCGTTCCCTTCGAGACCCACACGCCGGTGCTGTAGGGGGGGAAGGACTGCTTCACGCCGTTCTTGCGGACTTCGAAGTGGCAGTGGGGACCGGTCGAGTTGCCGGTGGTGCCGACGTAGCCGAGCGTCTGGCCGGTGCTGACCGCCTGCCCGACGCGAACCGCGATGGAGGACATGTGCGCGTAGTAGCTGGTGTAGCCGCTGCCATGGCTGACGATGACCAGCTTGCCGTAGCCGCCGTTCCAGCCGGCGAACGTGACCCGGCCGCCGCGCGCCGCGCCGATCGCCTTGCCGTTGTTGCCCGCGATGTCCAGCGCCCCGTGGTTGCCGTAGGAGCGCGAGGAACCGTACGTGCTGGTGATCGTGCCTGCGACCGGATAGCGGAATTCGTGGGCCAGGACCGTGGTCGCGAAGAGGGCCAGCGCGCCCACCGTCAGCAGCATCGACTTCAGGCTCGTGCGGGTGTTCATGGCCGGCTCCTTCGTTCCAGGGTTCTGGGGAATCCGTTCAGGTCACGCGTGTGGCGGTTTGGGTTACTGCAAGCCACGAGCCCGACGAATCGAAATGAGACTGCTTTCGGAACTCGTGACGGCAAAAAGAGTTGCCGCGGCGCATCGAAAGCGCTGCGGGCCTGACGGCGCTGGGTGGGGGGGGGGTGGCGGGCGGGAATGAAACGGCGGCACGGACAAGCCGGTTTTACACCGACTCGGCGGCTGGGGGGGGGGGCGGAGGGCGGGGCGCGGGGTCACACCGCGGAAATGCGCCAGCCGGCGAACTCGGGGAGGGCGGCGAGGGCGTCGGCGACCGCGCGCGGGTAGCGGCCGTAGGCCTGGCTGGCGCCGGAGAGTTCTAGGGTCATAGCCTGGTCATCGAGCTGCCAGTGGCCGCCGCCGAGGACTTCCCACGCGGGAGAGTCGATGACGCAGCGCTGGCCCGCGCCGGCGCGGGAGTAGACCAGACCGAGGGCGCGCGCCAGGCGCTCGACCACGTCGGCATGGTAGGCGCAGACCTCACGCGGACCGCAGGCGATGTGGAGGTCGGCGGCGTGGGCGACGACGACGAACTTGCCCCCGCGCACCGTGGGCGCGCCGCCGGGCGTGCCGAGCGCGGCGTGGACGTCGTGCGAAAAATCGCGGAAGGTGATGGCGGGGCGCGCCGGGGGCGGAGTGGGGTTGGGGGTGGCCATAGGTGGGTCTCGCACGGCCCCACGGCGCGCCCCCCTCCCCGCCAGGGGGGAGAGGGGGGCCGCTGGGGCGGCAGGCGGGGCGTTCAGTTCGTCCGTTGGGCGGCGGGCTGCGCGCCCGCGATCAGCGCCGCGACTTCGCCGGGGTTGGGGGCGCGGCCCGCGGCGCGCTTCGAGAAGACCGTCTTCCCGTCCACCAGCACGTCGAGGGAGCCGGGCCAGCTCGCGTGGATCTCCGGTTTGACCCCGAGCTTGGTCTCCAGTTCCTGCGCCAGGCCCACGGCCTGTTTCTTGATTCCGGGTCAGAAAAAGCAGCGGTTGATCGTGATCTGCATGACGCGGCTCCTTACGCCTGGGGTTGAAAGGTCTCCGGATCGATCGCCGCGCGCAACGCGGTGCGGAAGGCGGCGGCCGACATGACGCCGACGTGAGCGCCCGAACTCTGCTCCAGGCGCGCCACGACCTCGCTCCACAGGCGCTCACGGCGCGCGATCTCGAGCGGGTCGCGGATGATGCCGAACGACTGGACGAAGCGGTTGTGGCGGCAGACCATGCGGAAGACGTGCTCGGCGTGCGGGCGCGGATAGGGGAGTCCCAGGATCTCCACGTCGTTGCCGACCTCGTGCACCGGCTGGCCCCATTCGCTGTAGCCGCCGAAAATCTGCGACAGCGTGCCGAGCGCGCCCGCGAGCTTGGGCTCGTTGAGGGAGGTCAGGGCCTTGGTCAGGAGCGGCAGCGTGACCGTGCGGTGGAGCGTGGGCTCGGCGAGCTTGACGTCGACCTCGATCTCCTCGTGGGCGATCGAGCGGATCTGGGCGGAGGTCAGGCGGTTGTCGTTGGCGAGGTGGATGCGCACGCCGGTGGATTCGGGGCGGCGCAGGGCGGCGAGGATGCCGCGGACGACCCGATCGACCGGGATCAGGTTGATCTCGGCCGAGGGGTTGCCCGGAAAGATGCACGCGAGGGAGGCGATCATCTTGGCCTTGGAGCGCTCGGTCCAGGAGCCCGCCTTGTCTTCGAGGGCCATCTTGGCGCGCCCGAAGGTGTTGATCGGGGCGTTGATGACCTTGGTGTCGCCGCGGTTGTTGCCGGTGCGGGCATCGCCGACCACGATGGCCGGGCAGAGCTGGGTGAGACGCAGGCCGCGTTCGAGCATGAAGCGGTCGGTCTCGATCGAGCCCATCGCCTTGGTCAGCTCGTAGAAGTTGTTGTAGAAGTTGCGCGGGAACAGGATCTCGTCTTCGCGCGCGGCGCCGTGGGTCTGGCGCCCGTGGATGTACGAGGTCTCGATCGAGGTGTGGGCGACGAAGCGGCTCCCGGGCGATTCCTGGATATCGAGGGAAAACTGGAGGGCGTTCAGGGCGCCGAGGACGTTGGCGCGAAAGGACTCCTCGTAGGGGTCGTCGAAGGAGACCGAGGCGGCGCAGTGGATGACGTGCGTAAGGGTGGTGCGCAGGCGGGCGAAATCGGCGTCGCCGACGCCGAGACGGGGCTTCTCGATGTCGCCGTCGATGAAGCGGTACTTGTCGCGGTGGGGGTGGCTTTCGAGGCCCAGTTCCTTGAGGAGATCGACTCCGCGTTCGGCCGGGGAGAGGACCCGGGTCACCTGCTTGGTCTTGCGATCGCGGACTTCCTTGGGGCGGATGAGGACGACGAGTTCGCGCACGACGTCGTCATCGGCGGCCTGGGCGATGATTTCCTTGCCGAGAAAGCCGGTGCCGCCGGTGAGCAGGACGGAAAGGGCGGGGCGACCTTCCACGCACGCGCCGGCGAGCTGGGCGATGGCGACGCGGCGCAATTCGGCGATGCGGCGGCGCGCCTCGTCGGGCGCGACGGCCGACTTCTTGAAGCGGAAGTAGTATTCCTTGTCCTTGAGGCCGAAGAGGGCCTTGCCGAGGCCGGTGGTGTTCTTGGTGCCGAGGACGCCGGCGAGGACTTCGACGGTTTTCTTGCCGAGCGAGCGGACGCTGCGCATGCGCTGCAGGACGGTTTCCGGATCTTTTGTTTTCTCGATGGCGCGGGACATGAGGAAGCGGGCGTAGATGTCGACGACGTGGAAGTCGCGGTGGCCGGAGACCAGGAGCTGTTTGGGGAGGATGGGGTCATCGAGGAGCTCGCCGGTGGTGAGGTTGACCTTCTCGATGTAGCGGGCGGGCGGATAGACGTCGGGGGGGAGGTTGAGGCCGGTCATGCGAGCGTCTCCGAGCAGGGCGGGCGTGGGAGGCGAGGGGGGCGAAGCGGGAGCGAGAGCGCGACCCGCTCGCGACGAGAATACCGCGGCGAGGGGCAGGAAGGCGAGGAAAAGGTGGAGGCGGGGGTCCGGCAATGGCCGGCGAACGCCAGGTGCGCGGGCGATCTGCCCAGCGGTCCGGAGGGGCGCGTCGCGACGAGCCCGTACGGCGCGGTCAGGAGAGCCGGCCGATCGGCAGGCCGCCACAATCGACCTGCACGCGCAGAGTTCCGAGCCATTGGGGTGCATGTCCGGAGTTGCAGGCCCGGGCGCGGCCCCAGTGGCTCGCGAAAAGACGGGAACACGAAGGGCCACAAAGGACCACGAATGGAAGCTGCGGCCGACGAACGATCGCGAGCCGAGTCGTCACTTGGTGGCCCTTCGTGGCCCTTCGTGTTCCCGTTCTCCATTCGTGGCGCTTTCGCATCACTCGCAGATACGGACCTGCACTCGCAGAGTTCCGAGCCATTGACGTGCCTTGAGCGGCGTCCTATGATGAATCGGTGCCGCCACAGGTCGGTGCTCTTTGCGAGGCGTTCCGTATCCCGCCGCGGGATTCAGGGAAGCCGGTTCATGAAGTTGCCGAATCCTCAGCACGCCGTCGTGCCGATCGAGAAGCTGCGGGACTACTGTCTGAATCCGTTTCATCCGCGGGGACGCCACAAGGCGCGGGTCTTCGCTCGCGCCCTCGGACTCCGGGCCGAGCACGCCGAGCTCCTGCGCGACGCCCTGGTGGCGGCTGCCGGCGATGGCGAGGCGGTGCAGGGAGAGGTGGACGAGTACGGTGTCCGCCTGGCTCTCGACTTTGAGTTGGAAGGTCCCGGGGGACGCGCCTGGATTCGTTCCTGCTGGATCGTTCGGGTAGGCGAGGACACGTGCCGATTCCTCACCTGCTGGGTACTTTGAATCTTGGAGACCGGGCCATGAGCGAGCAACCTCGCAATCTTGACGTGGTGGCTCTCACGACCGACATCCCCGCCAAGGGCCTTTGTCGTGGCCAGGTGGGAACCGTAGTGGAGGAACTGGCTCCGGGGGTCTACGAAGTTGAATTCTGCGACGCCGACGGACGCGCCTACGCGCAGGCTGCGCTCCCTGCTTCTCAGGTCATGGTGTTGCACTTCGAGGCGGCGGCACCGGCGTAGGGGGGGCAGGGGGGCGACTCCGGGCCAAGTGGAGAAGACCACGAAGCAATGAAGACCGCCCACTACGCGCGGCTGGAACTGCGGCGCGGAGCGAACGCTACGTTGCCGTACGATCCAGAGCCACTGTTGCTGGAAGGCTTGGAGACCCTCAACCTCCTGGTCGGCCCGAACAACAGCGGGAAGAGCATGCTGCTGCGCGACATCTTCCGGGCGGAGGCTCCGAGCTTCTCGATTCAGGAGGCCCCGGAGCGGGAGGTGCTGACGCAAGTCACGAAAGCCGTTGACGAAATCAACTCGGTGTGGCCACAAGAGCACCAACAGTATGCACAGTTGCCGCGCAGCAAGCTGGAGCGGCTCGTGGCGCAATCAAAGACACCTGCACGTCTTTGCCAGCCCCACTGGCAGAAGACCAGAGAGTTGCTTCAACAGCTCGCTGCATTGAACTCGCCGTGTCACATCGGCATCCGCGGTCGAGGCGACCAGATTGGCCAGATCCCAAACCACGATGCGTTGGTGGGCACGGCGCGAAAGCACCTCGCCACGCTGCAACAGGCATCCGGGATCTTCGAGTATGCGGCGAGTCAGAAGCGCTACTACATCCCGCTCCTGCGTGGGTTGCGGGCTCTCGAAGAGTCAGGCGGAGATGTCTACCGGGCGCGGACCATGGCCGACTATTTTCAGCGAATGGAGGGGCAAGCGGCTGTGAGCGTCTTGACGCCACGGGCTCAGGTCTTCACCGGCTTGGACCTCTACGACACGTTGAAGCAGAAGCTACTTGGGCGCCCCGCGGAGCGCGAACGCGTGCGCGACTTCGAACAGTTCCTGGGACGGCACTTTTTCAAGGGGAAGCCGTGGGCTCTTATCCCGCTTGAGGGCCAGCGGGTAGTGGAGGTCCACTTTGGCGGGAATGACCAGCGCCCCATTCATTTGCTTGGGGATGGCCTGCAGAACTTGATCATCTGCCTTTTCCACGTTTTTACCGAGGCGGATGGCTGTGTCTTCTGCATCGAGGAGCCCGACATCTCCATGCATCCCGGCTATCAACGCGCGTTGATCGAGGCATTCCTGGAGAAGGAGCAGCATCAGTATTTCGTCACGACACACTCCAACCACATGCTGGACATGACCCTCGATTTCTCGCGCGTCGCAGTCTACGCCTGTTCGAAGCATGGTATAGAGGACCAGGCTCGGTTCCGAGTCACTGCCGTGTCGAGCCCTGATCGGAGCCTGCTGGCGGCGCTTGGGGTCAGAAACTCGTCGGTTTTTCTCAGCAATGCGACGATCTGGGTGGAGGGGATCACGGACCGGCTCTACCTGCGTGCCTACCTGCGCCGATTCCTGGAAGAGGAGTCGAAGAAGACCGGCGAAAGCCCCCCGCAGGAGGACATCCACTACTCATTCATGGAGTATCAGGGGAGCACCATCGCGCACTGGGGATTCGAAGAGGGATCGAGCGAGGAGCGGATCGGCGCCGAGTTCCTGTGCGCAACGGTCTTTCTGGTTGCCGACGGCGATGTCCTCGAAAAGCCCGATCGGGACGAGCGACTGCGTCGAGAACTGGGCGAGCGTTACCTGCCTCTGGTGTGCAAGGAGATCGAGAACACACTGCCGGAGGAAGTAGTTCGGGAGGTTCTTGGGGAGGAATTTCGGAAGCATGGTGCGAACGCCGCCACGATACGACGCGCGGAGTACTCCCTGCCGAGGACACCGCTCGGGACGTATCTCGACCGTCTGCTTCCCAATGGCGCGACAATTTATGCGGCGAAGAGCGGTACGCTCTTGGAGCACAAGAAGAGAATCCTCTGCCGAGAAGCCGTTCGCGCGATGTCGCCGGGGGGTATCCGCTGGGAGTTGCCCGAAGATGTGCGCGAGATCTGCCGGAAAATCTGCGCCTTTGTCAAGGCGAAGAACGCCTAATGACTCGTGCATCCACGCCTCGACCTCCGGCCCCAGTTCGCATCTTCGTCCCCCCGACGGCATCGGCGAATCAGTTGTCCGGAGACTCCGCACTCCATCATTGCCGCCACGCCGGTGCTGTGCCAAACAAGGCATCGAGCCGCGCGAGGAGTTGCGCCGCTTGCGGGCGGCGAGCCTACCGGAACGGCCGGAAGGGGTCGGGGGCGCGGCGAGCGGGATCGGGGAGGCGCCAGCCGCCGGGCGGGGGCGCAGTGGCGGCGGGAGAGGCGGCGGGCACCCAGACTTCGCTCATGTCGTCGCCCCACAGGCGCACCCAGTCGGGGCGGGTCGCCAGGTTGCGGCAGGTCTGCGAATGGGCGGGTACCAGGGCGAGGTCGTGGCGCCAGGTTTCCAGGGCGCGCTCCCAGCCGGGACGGCCCCAGGAGAATGCCTGAACCAGCCAGAAGGTCGTCTCGTCGTACAACTCTTCGTAGCGGCCGTCCATCGCGACCTGGCACTGCGGGTGGAGCATCCAGAGGGCGAAGCTGCCCCAGTCGAAGGGGACCAGGAGGTGGCCGGAGAGGCGGTTTTCCGCGATGAACTGGATGCCGTCCACCGGGAGCCAGGTGCGGGGCACGGCGACCCGCCAGGGGAGGGAGAGGGCGAGGGTGAGGCCGACGAAGAGGGCGCAGGCGCGCAGGGCGAGCAGCCCGCGGCGGGGCGGGGCGAGCAGGAAGCAGGCGGCGCGGCAGGGAGCGGGTGCGGGAGGCGTGGGTGGCTCGGACCTTCCCTCTCCCCAGCCCTCCCCCGCTGCGGCGGGGGAGGGGGACGGCGCGGGTGCGAACGCGGTGGGTGCTGCGGCGGGGGAGGGAGAAGATGCCGCCATGTCGGCGAGAGCGCGGCGGCCGGCGGCGTAGAGAAAGGGCGCAGACGCGATCACGAAAAAGGGAATGTGCCGTATGCGGCGTAGGGCGAGGAAGCAGGTCACCGCCAGGACGAGGAGTTCAGTGGGATCGAGCGGGCGACGGCGCAGCCGCTCGCGGGCGAAGAGCAGAAGCGTGGCGACGAGGAAGAGCTTGAGGTCGAGGCGGGACAGGAGCGGCCCGAAGAGGTCGGGCGGTTGCCATTCGGTGATGTAGGTGCGCGGCAGGGTGACGGCTTCGATCAGGTAGAGCCAGTAGCGGACGCCGTAGGGGGTGGCGAGGGTGGCGAGTCCGGCGGCGGCGCCGGCGAGGAAAAAGGGACGCCAAGGACGACGGCCGAGCAGCTCGCCGGCGGCGTAGAGCGCGATCAGGCCGAGTCCGGCGAGCACGCCCCCGTGGACGTTGGTCCAGAAGAGCGCCGTGAGCGGGAGCAGGAGGAGGCCGCGCACACGGCCGCGGCGGGCGCGTTCGAGGAGCAGCATCCAGAGCGCGAAGAGCGCGTAGGTGAAGATCTGGGAGCGCACGGTGACGACGAAGGCGTGCAGCAGCCCCCAGGCGAGGAAGAGGTGAAAGAGCAAGCTGGAGGGCGGGGCCGGCGAGGGCGGGGGGGCGGAGCCGGGGGCCGGCAGACCGCAGAGGCGGAGGCGAATGACGGCATGGACGAGCAGCACGGTGAGGAAAAAAAAGAGCATGCGCAGGAGGAGCAGGCCGTGCTGGCCGGCGACGCGCGCGGCGGCGTAAAAGAGCAGGCCGCTGCCCCATTCGTGATCGATCCAGGGCTTCGTGGCGGTGTAGGAGAAGGGGTCCTGATAGGGGATGCCCTGGATTGTGACGGCGAGCTCGCCGACCGCCAGGCGGGCCCAGATGTCGAGGTCGGTACAGGTCTTGAACAGGCAGAGGTCGATCACGCAGAGGGCGGTGAGGGCCAGGACGACGACGGAGGATGCCGTGGTCGAGGGCGAGGCCGGTGCGGACGGCAGGGCGGACGCGCGGGCCGTGGGGTGATCGTCCATGGGCGGCGGGTCCTGCGGGGGCCGATCGGGATGCGGAGGAGGGCGCGCGGAATGCCGGGTAGGATAGCTACCGAGCCTGCCGAACACACCGAAAAAACGCGCGGCGTCGGCGCACCCCGACGTTCGCCGAAGGCGGACCCGTGGCCCGTCGAGATCGGCTCCGGGGGTGCGAGTCCGGGTGTAGGGGCGACCCTTGGGATCGCTCCGATGGGCCGCACCGCGTGGCCTACGGGGCGGGCTCCCCCTTCTCGCCTCCGGCTACGGGGGACAGGCTAGTGTCCTGTCAACATCGATTCTTCCGGTCGGCGTAGGGGCGCCTCGTGAGGCGCCCCGAGGGGCCACGGATTGAACGACCCCAAGCAACGACGTTGACGGGACATTAGGGCCCGCCCCTGCAAGCGGGTGCAACCCCCGGCAGCGCGGTTGGAGGTCCACCCGCGACGCTTGACCAGGGGATCTGCCGCGGGTAGGGTGGCGCGTCATGAAGAAGAGACCCGCTCCCGCGGCGCACTCCGAGCGGCCCTGGTTCGTCTACCTGCTGCGCTGCGGCGACGCTTCGCTCTACTGCGGCGCGACCCCGGACCTCGCCGCCCGCCTGGCGACGCACCGCGCAGGCAAGGGCGCGCGCTATACCCGCGCGCGCTTGCCGCTCCGGTTGGTCTACAGCGAATGCTGTAAATCGAGGGGAGCTGCCCTGCGGCGCGAAGCGGAGATCAAGCGCTGGCCGCGTGCGCGCAAGCTGGAACTCGCACGGCGGCGACGGGGGCGGAGTGGGCGTGGGCGTGGGGGCGCACTCGGTCGCTGATCCGGGGGGCGCCACGGCGTCGCCGGAGGCCAACCCCGCAGACCTGCGGGCGCAGGCGTCCGCGTTCGCGCCGGCGCAGCAAGGCCGCTAGTCGTCGCGCGTGCGACCGTCCCTGAAGCGAGTGTCGCAAGAGGCGCCGGCCGGGCCACCCCGGGGCGGACACCGGGGTCCGCCCCGACCACTCCCCGTGGGTGGGCGTCGGGGCGGACCCCTGTGCCCGCCCGCGCCTGCTCACCGACTCCGCTTCCCCGGCACCCTTTGGGACAGCCGCTGAAGGCAGAACGACAGACGCGGGGAGGCCCCGCGCCCCCGCCCGCCCCTCAGCCCGACCCCCTCACTTCTTGGCGGGCTTCGACGAGGCCAGCCCGATCTCCTGGACCTGCTTCTGCAGGGCGTCCAGGATCGGCTTGGACGATCCCGCCGTGGCGATGATCTTGCGGAACGCCGCCTTGGCCTCGGCGTCCTCGAGGATTTCCGACATGAGCATGCGGAAGAGCGTCGAATTGTCGATCGGAATGGCCTCGAAGAGCTTCTTGTAGCGCGAGGCCGAGAGCACGACCTTGTAGTCGGTGTAGCTGATCTCGAACTTCCCGTCGGGAGTCTTGACCAGCCCCAGCGTGCCCTTCTTTTTTTCGAGATTGCCGGGCACGGCGACCGGGCCCTTTTCCGGCTTCTTGGTGGGGTAGCCGATCTTGCCGCTGGTCATGGTGGCCGCCGCCGCCGCCGCCGGAGGCGGTGTGGCGGGCGCGATGACTTCCTTGGCCTTTTCGCCCGGCTTCTCCCCCGCCTTCGCCGGCTCGGGTTTCTTCCCGGCCGGGGCCTTCACGCCGGAAGCCCCGGCGCCGCCGGCAGCCGCCGCCGCCGGGACTTTGACCCGGACGAGCCGCCGCCACCCGCCGCTCCCGCCGGGATCTTGACGCCGGCCGAGCCGCCACCACCGCCCGCCGCCGCCGGGACCTTGACGCCGGATTTCTCGGCCGCCTTGGCCGGGGCCTTCTCGGGCGCCTTCTCCGCAGGCTTCTCCGGCGCCTTCGCGGCCGGCGCGGCCTTCGCCGGCTCCGGCTTCTTCGCCCCTGGTTTCTCCGGCGCCTTGGCCGCAGGCGCCGCTTTCGCCGCCGGGGCCTTCGCCGCCGGCTTGGGCGCGGCTTCCGCCTCTTCGCCGGGCGGACCGATGCGCGTGTCCGCTTCCAGATCGCTCGGCACCGGCTCCTTCGGCATGCCGGTGGGGCGCGCGACCGGCTTCGCCGCCGGCTTGCCGGCCGCCGCCGGAGCCGCTGCCGGCGCCTTGGCCGCCGGTTTTTCGGCGGGTTTCGCGGCCGGTTTCTCCGGCGCCTTCTCGGGGGCCTTCGCCGCCGGGGCAGGCTTCGCCGGTTCCGGCTTCTTCGCCGCGGGCTTCGCCGCCGGCTTCACCGGAATCTCCGCCAGCTCCGCCTCCTGCTCCTCCTCGTCGTCGGCGGCCACCAGTTCGATCGGACCCGAGTCCTGCGTGATCTTCGACGCCGCCACCTTGCCCTTCGCGACCGGGATCTCGACCGGCTCCGCTTCCTCGTCGGCGAGTACGGGGAATTCCTCGGCCGTGTCCGGGGAGGGAGGCGGCGCCGGCGCCGGCTTGGCCGCAGGCTTTGCCGGCGCCTTTGCGGCCGGCTTCTCCGCGGGCTTTTCCACCGGCTTCTCCGGTGCCTTCTCGGCCGGCTTCTTCGCGACGGGCTTTTCCGGGGCCTTCGGGGCCGGGGCCGGCGCAGGGGTCGAGGGCGCGACATCGGCGGCCGCCTCCGCCGCCTCCAGGTCGAATCCCGCCACCGCCTCGTCGGCCGACGAGGCGTCCGTCCCCCGGACCTCCTCGCCGAACGCCGCGAACTCGTCCACCTCGGAAGGCGGCCCTGCGGCTTCGGCCACCGGCACGTCCTCGACCGGCAGGGCTTCGGCCTCGGGCTCGACCGCCAGGGGTTCGTCGCTGCCCACGGGCGCGACCGGAATCTCCTCGGCGGGCTCGGCTTCCTCGGCGCCGCTGGCCTCGGCGACCGGAATGTCCTCTTCGCTGATCGCCTCCTCGACGACGGAGCCCGCGTCGGCCTCCGCGAGGTTGACCGGCGCCTCCTCGATGGCCTCCTCGGCCGGCGCGCCCTTGATGGTCACGTGGACGAAGCTGTCGTCCTCCTCCGCCTCGGCCTCGGCCGGGGCTTCCTCCTCCGCGGCCGGCGCTACGGCACCTGCCGGAGGCATGTTCTTGACCTCCTCCTGCAGCAGGTTCATCGCCGGTTCGAGGCCGCCCATGCGGTCTACCATCCCCTTGAGGGAGGTGCGCTGGGTCATGGTCTCCAGGATGGTGTCGTTGAGCAGCATGAAGAGCGCGCCGCTGTCGAGCGGAAGGCAGTAGTAGATGTCCTCGAAGTTCGTCTGATTCAGCTCGATTTCGGTCTGCTCATCGAAAAGGCGGTAGCGGCCTTCTTCGACCAGTTCGATGTGCATCGGGTCCCCCGGGAAGGGAAGGGAAGCGCGGGACGCGAACGGAAGTGAACCGGGGCGTACTATAGCGGAAGGTCCGGAATGTGTCAACAAGTCGGGGCGGGGCGCGCGGGGCGGGCCTTGACGCGACGCGACCCGGTGGCTATCCTGGCGCGCGCTGTCAGGTCAGGTGAGGAGGTGACGCATGGCCGCAGGCCGGGCGCGGCGCAAGGTGACCCAGCAGGACCTGGCGCGGGCGCTGGGAATGCACCAGGGAACGGTGTCGCGCATCCTTGCGGAGGTGGACGGCTCGACCTATCCGGAAGATACCCGACGGCGCGTGCGCGCGGCGGCGATCCGGCTCGGCTATCTGCATCCGACCACCGTCGAACACGACCAGCGGCAGGCGCTGCGCCGGGCGCTGCCGGCCGCGGCGCAGGTGCGCGTGGTATTGGCGAACGGACGGCTGTTCGCGCGGTGCCGCGCGCCGGTCCTGGACGTGAGCGGGAACGGCGTGCTGCTCGGGGAGTTCAGCGGGCGCAGGCGCCATTTGCCGACCCGGGCCTTCTCCCTGGAGCTGGAGTTCTCCGGCGCCCTGGCGGGGCTCTCCTGCACGGCGCGTCCGGTGCGTATCGAGTCGAACGCGCGCGGTTTCGGGCTGGGCGTGACCTTTGTCGCGCTCGCGGCGGAAGACCGGGCGCGGATCGAGGAATTGGTCGGGCGGATGGGGCGGACGGG